>SUWT01000050.1 GCA_015061335.1 Lentimicrobiaceae bacterium
AGATGGTTACAAATGTGACTATTCGGAATTAGTTAAAGAGGCTGAGCATTCTTCATTGGATTCTTCCTTCGATGTGGATGACGCTCGTTTCATGAATCCTGAGAAGATGTCGGAAGCTATCATTTCTTATCTTAAAGAAGAAAATCAAGAGCTTCCAAAATCCAAAGGCGATTTCATGCGATGTGTCTGCATCTCTTTGGCGAAGAAATATGCCGAGGTCAAGACGCAGATGGAGCGTTGTACGAATAAGAAGATAAATAAGATTTATATCGTGGGCGGCGGATCTAAGAATCAGCTGCTTAACCGACTCGCTGCGGAATATACAGGCTGCGAGGTAATCAGAGGCGAAGTGGAAGCCACCGCAATGGGAAATATATTGGTTCAATTGAAAATCTGAGAATCTGAAAAACTGAGAAATTGTAGAATCTCATGTAGAGTCACACGTCCGTGTGACTGAAAATGTAAAATAAGTTGAAAATAAAATATTATGAATCATAATCTACAATCCAATCTTGTCGAGAAGAAATATCTCTTGACTTTCATATTAATAACAAGTTTGTTTGCTCTTTGGGGATTTGCAAACGACATTACAAATCCTATGGTGGCTGCATTCCAAACAGTAATGGAACTATCAGCCGCAAAAGCCTCTTTAGTACAATTCGCATTCTATGGTGGTTACGCCACGATGGCAATACCGGCGGCTCTCTTCGCCAAACGTTTCAGCTATAAGAAAGGCATCTTGTTAGGCTTGATACTTTATGCCATCGGTGCCTTTATGTTCATTCCTGCTGCCAACCGTCAGGAGTTCGGTTTCTTCTGCGTGTCGTTGTATGTCTTGACTTTCGGACTCGCTTTCCTTGAAACTACAGCCAATCCTTACATCTTATCTCTCGGTAGCAAAGAGACTTCCACTCGTCGTCTAAATCTCGCTCAGGCTTTTAATCCTATCGGCTCCTTGATGGGAATGTTCGTCGCCTCGAGGATAGTACTCGCTAAGTTACAGTCTGATACGCCTGAAGTGCGCGAGATAGGCTTCTCTAACCTTGACGAGATGACGAAACTCTCGATACGCGAACACGACTTAGACATCATCAGAAATCCATACGTGGTACTCGGCTGCGTGGTGCTGTTCGTATTTGTCATCATCGCGATTTTCGTTAAAAACCAAAATCATGATAATAAAGAAGTCGCTAATAACAAAGGTACTTTGAAACGTCTCTTCTCTAATAAGGTCTATCGCGAAGGTGTTTTGACACAGTTTTTCTATGTGGCTGCTCAAATCATGGTGTGGACTTTCATCATCCAGTATGCTGACCGTCTCGGCATCGACAAGGCTACAGCGCAGCTCTATAACATCATCGCGATGGGAATGTTTCTCTGCGGTCGTTTCATCAGCACCTTCTTGATGAAGTACGTCAACTCGCGCAGACTTCTTATGTTCTTCGCCATAGGCGCGATGCTTGCCACAGCGGGAACGATACTCATCGATGGAGTGCTCGGACTTTACTGCCTGATGGCAATATCAATATTCATGTCGTTGATGTTCCCAACAATCTACGGCATCGCTTTGGAAAATGTCAGCTTGGAAGACAGTAACTTAGGCGCAGCGTTCTTAGTCATGGCTATCGTCGGCGGCTCTTTGATGCCACCAATCCAAGGCATGATCATCGACTTAGGAACAGTAGCTTGGCTGCCAGCTGTCAACTTCTCGTTCATACTTCCTTTCATCTGCTTCGTGATGATTTTCATCTACGGATTGAGAACGAGCAAGATGAAGTGAGTTGAAAGTTTGTAGAGACGCGTCAATCACACCAATGAAAAATAAACAAGAATGTGATTGACACGTCTTTTAAAATGGAAAGTTGTTTTAATATGCTCACTGAGCCCGTCGAAGTGAACTCCAAAAGCTTAACGACAAAAATCAACTTTCAATTTTTAACTTTAAAACTACTCTAAACTATTAACTCTAAACTCTAAACTTTAATGTGGGCGTTCCGGCGAAGCCGTCGGGCTTTCCGCTCTATCTTTGCGAGCGCAGTTTACGGAGCGAGCAAAGGATGCCGCTCCAATCCCTAACGCATTGGTGGCTACTATAATAAAATTTGTACGGACACATCTAATGTATCCACAAAAAATCCCACTGATTTCACTGATATTCACAGAAGCTATCCGTGCTAATCAGTGCCAATCAGTGGGAGATTTCTGTTCTTTTAAGTCAACAAGTAGAGACGTGACACATTACACCGATGAGAATAAAAGAGATGTAATTGGTGCGTCTTATATGGCTCGTTGTCTCGTAGTCTTGTAGTCTCGTAGTCTTACTCAAGATTCTCCACCACAATCTCTGCAATATCTTTCACTTTTATAGGCGACTTTCTCGCAAATGTCTTCTGACATAATGGACATGCTGTCACTATCTCTTCAGGATTGTTATGCATTAGATCTCTAATGGAGTTGGATGTTATTTCGTCCCGCTCCTCTAATGTCATCGTAAGACTGCCTATACTTCCTCCGCAACATACTGCCATATCTCTATCCGACTTGCCTTGCGTCAGTAATCCAATATTATCAATGATATTACGAGGCTCATCATAAACACCAAAAGCCCGACCTAATTCGCATGGATCATGATAAACATAACGCTTATCACTTCTGTCAATGCTGATGCGCTCATCCTCAATCAATTCATTGATGTATTGCGTGTGATGTAATATCTCTACTCCTCCTAAATCGTATTCTTCCTTGAAAACTTTATAACATATAGGACAGGAAAGTACCAATCTCTTTGCTCCAGAATTCATGATCAGTTCAGTGTTCTTCTCTATCAGTGCCTTAGCCTCGTTTGCCTTCCCCGTCAACATCATAGGACGTCCACAACAGATACTTCCGTTTATGTCCATGAATTCGTAATTCTCTTTCGCCTCCTCGAAAATCTTTACCATAGAACGTGTGATCTTAGGAGTAAGATGCGACATGCAACCAGCGAAATAAACCACCTTTGCTCTTGCCTTTTGTCCGTCGCCTGTCGTCTGTCGTCCTTCTAAATACGAGAAATCTGACTTTAACTTATAATATATCTTGCTCCTTTGCGCCATCTTAATGTTGATCGATTCTATCCCAAGTGGACACACTTCAACGCATTTCCCGCACATAAGACATATCTCCGTCATCTTCTTGACCTCTCTTCTCTTCTTCTTCCTGACATTACGCATGAAATATACAGCCGTCTTTTTGTAATTATCCTTATTCTCACTCATAGGACAGACATCAATACATAAACCACAGCTAGGACAAGAATAAATCTCTGCTAGAGCATAACCCTTGCGAGGTTCTGTGGTCTTAAGTCCTGCATTACGTAATAAAATCAATAAAGCCTCGGCAGGAATGTGCATGTATCTGGTGAATGGCAAAACAAACATGAAGATCGCCAAATCAATGGAATATAACCACCAGAAAATCAAACTTAAACTCTCATTATAATTACCTCCGAATAGCAATTCAAAACCTATGTATTTAGTAAGAAACGATCCTCCAGCAAAGCCTGCCATTGATGATTCCGCCAAAAATCTTAAAGGAAATATCGTCCATAATGCAATACGTACCAGATCTTCTTTGATTCCGAATTTTGTAACTCGCTTCAAACCAACTTGTCTCGGTTTCTTTTTCTTCACTACAGCAATGATAATACCACTTATTATCATCAATAAAAAGAAATCCATCAAGAAACTAAGTATCTGTGCCTTAAGAGTTAATTCTTCTAATGAGAAATAACGGAAGAAAATCGTCATATATAAGTTCGACATCATCTTTTGTAAGAAAGGAAGCTCTATGCCTTTGAAAGGTGACAAAGCGAAAGCCTCAATATGACCTACGACAATTATCATGAACCAGCCGAAGGCAATGGATGAGTGCATATAACCTAATAAAGGCTTGCGCTTCCATATCTTGACGTGAAAGAGACAATCGCCAAAAAGGTCTTTTATATTCTTCCATGCCGTCTTGGGTGTTATCAGTGAACGTCCGAACTTTCGTCTGTCTTCTTTTGGAAGTTGCCATATTATACGTATCATTCCGATGAAACAATACAGCAGAACGAATGTCATGCCTAAAACGAATGGCAATACAAATGGGTCAAATACTGGTCTCATCTTATTCTTCGTTATAAATTCTTGTTATAGATAGTAAAATATTTCTGGTGTTAATGCCTCTGCTGCATACTAACATACACTTGCCGCACATCATGCATTTCTTCACTTTCTGTAAGGCTTCTTTCTCTTTGCCTCTTTGTAACATCAAGATTATCTGGCGAAAACTTACATCGGTGAAGTTGCCTGCTGTGCATGTCGCCGTGCATAATCCGCACGACATACATGTCTTGATGTCGGGATTTAACGCCTCTAATTTGTTAAATGATTTTAAGTCGACATCATCCATCTGGATATGCGAACTCTTTGATATGCTGAAACCGAAATCGATCATAATCCTCAATTATTGATATAGTTAAACACCTCAACAGCGGCTGCACGAGCCTCAGCTATCGTGTCGGGTAATGTCTTTGGTGACGTGCAGGCTCCAGCAACGAAAACACCTTTTTCATTTGTAAGACTCATCCCTACAAAGGTATCTCGACTTTCAATGAAACCATCACTGTTACTCTTTAGGTTGAGCATGTTCTGAATCTTCTCTACACCTTCAGCTTTCTCCATGCCACTCATCAGTACCAATAAATCTAATGTCATCTTCATTGGTGTCCCGAGTAATGTGTCCTCAGCTTTAATGACTAATTTGCCTTCAATATTTTCTGATACCTCACATACTCTTCCTCTAACACATTTTATGTCGAAGTCCTTCTGCGCTTTAAGATATAGGTCTTCATAACCTTTACCGAACATTCTTAAGTCCATGTAGAAACAATAGACATCGGCTTCCGGAAACTCTTCCTTAATCTCACAGGCTTGCTTTAATGCCGTGGCACAACAAACTTTTGAACAATATGTATTGTTGACTTTTACATCTCTCGATCCTACACAATGTACAAAACCTATGCGCTTCGGATCTTTTATGCGCTCATCCTTACCTGTCTTGAAGTATTTCTCTAAGTCTGCATTTGTGATGACATTATTGTAAATGCCATAACCATACTCTTGTTTCTTCTCAGTTTTGAAAAGATCAAATCCTGTACATACGACAATTGCATCAAAATCCAATATCTTATTGTTCGTCAATGTGACATGAAAAATATTATTCTCTTTGACAATATTAGATATCTTTGTATTTAATTTGACATCAATGTCATGTATCTGATCTATCATCTTTTCCAATACCTCGTCTGCAGGCTTACTTGCCGGAAAAAGTCTGTCCCATTGTGCAAGATGACCTCCTAAATAATCGTTTCTTTCGATAATGGTAGGTCTAAACCCTAAATTCTTAAGTTGATATGCGGTTTCTATTCCTGCAGGTCCTCCACCTATAACTAATACATTATGTTCTTTCATATTCTATACTATCTTGATATTTATCGGATTTATAGGTGTTCCTAAATCCTTGTTTTTTAATCCTTTATATTTAGCCTTGGGGTCGTATTCAATTCCCATCTTCTCGAGAAGAGGTTCAATGGCGACCTGATGCATCTGCAATCCTAAATCCCATGGATCATAGCCCATAACCAAACCAGCAACTTCTTCATAAGTGAGTGCGGGAATTCCATAACCGTTCTTGCCGTATGTCTTGCCGGTCTGCTCTGCAATAACATATTGCCATCTGTCTAAAAAATATGGGCATCCGGGACAGTTGGTGATTATCAGATCGGGCTCGTATGTCTCCATCGACTCAAACTTTTTATATGTGTTCGACATGGAATATCCTCTGTTAGCTTGAACTAAATATTGTCGAAAACCAAAGCCACAACACTGACGACGCTCAGGATAATCAACGACTTCACCTCCCCAGGCTTCTATCATACCTACTAAAACATGTGGATACTCAGCACCACCAAATCCCTTCGATGGGAACATCTTTGAATAGTGACAACCTATATGTTCTACAACTTTTAAAGCTTGCCCGGTTTTAACATTGACAAGTTTAAACTTGGCTTGCTTCGCAATTTCATGGCGAAACTTGTAAATAATATCACTTGCATGTGCCAAATATTTTGGCTTCGCAAATTCTTTCTTGCATGAATCCCATAAATATTGACGTATCTTGGCTTCCAATTCAGGAAACTCATGCCATGTCTCTAATGTCTCTGTATAACAACCAAAAGAGGTGATACAAGAACAAACGTAATTTTCATAACCGCTTTCATGCATTAAGGCAAACTGACGCGCAATAATGGTCATCGCCGTCTCTTGCGGAATGCTGTCACTATGATACGCAATGCCCCCACACGTGGTGTGATACGCACTCTCATAAAAGTCCTTCCCTAATTTGTTTCTTGTTATATCTAAAAAAACTACCTCCGATGCCGGGAAAAAAGCCTGACGTATGCAACTTCTTACGTAAAAATAATGATCATCGGGAATATCTTTCTGATAATCAGCCCATATCTTTTGTTTTCCTTCTACTATCATGATTATCCAATATTAAGATGTTTTGAATTGTTATTCTCTGTATATACCTTCTTAAAATACTCTTCATCACTAAGGTTTTCTTCCTTGGCGCGAAGATGTGCATCTTCAATTACTGTATTCATCAATTCCGTTGCTCCTGTCACATCGAAAATGTTTTTTAATTGATCCAAACTCTCCTGCGGAATCTTGCGAAGCCCTCCTGGTCCGTCCCCATCTAAGTTCGAACCTAAACGCTGATGCAAATCATCTAGATTCTCATTTATCCATTTGCCAACAGTGCCAAATTCTTTGTGCTCTTCATATCCAAAATTTCTAGGATATACACAATAACCATGATTTAATATATTACCACATAAATCTTTGACCAACACATATTGCTGCCGTCCCTTTTCTGATTCCATATAGTATCCTGTTATCATGGATAATTTGCGTAATGCCATGATTATCAGTCCAGGTGCGTTGCCACGAGGACATCGTGTGATACATGACATACATTCTCCGCAATACCATATAGTGTCGCTCTTTAACAATAGTTCCAATTCTTCCTCGTCTTTACGCTGAACAATGTTGACAATATTCTTAGGATTATATCTATAAAACTCAGCAGCAGGACATACAGCAGTGCAAACTCCGCAATTCATGCAGGCTTTCAAACCTTCTTTTATGCGATAATCTTTCTCTAACTCCTCATATAAATGTCCTTTATATTTTGAAGATCTATCTTCTGTCATGTTCTCCTGAACCTTAGCTGTTTCAGCTTTCTTTTTGAACGTCGGTATATTAAAAAACATATTTTTAAGTAAATATATATATAGTAAAAATGTTTACTAATTAATAAAGTGCAAAAGTAACAAAAAAAACAATTGCTAAAAGAAAAATGTTCGATTTTTCAATCAATGAAGTATTTGGCGGTATTTATGCTTGTTTTTGGTGTTTCACTTTTATTTTATCATTAAGATAAGAAACTGTCTTGCTGATAATTATGCCAATCAATGCTCCTACTATGGCTCCTACGATGACATCACCAGGATAGTGTACTCCCATATAGATTCTGCTGTATGCTACCAAGCCTGCCCAGATGAACATTACCCATGCAATTTTCTTGTAATATTTTTTTAACATAGATGTTAAATAAACTGCAAGTGCAAATACATTACATGCATGTGATGAGATAAAACCGTAAGCTCCTCCGCAATGTCCGTTAGGTAGATATACCAGATCTTTTATATGCTCGTTATGGCATGGTCGAGGTCTTTCAAATATGGGTTTAAATACAGATGAAGAAATCTGATCGGAGCAAATGATAAGTATAATTACACCTATTATTATTGCAATACTTTGTTTTTTGTAATTTCTTATTACTAGAAACAATAAAATCAGGTAAAATGGTGTCCAGCTGAGTTTCCCGGAGATGAATGTCATTACAGGATCTAAACAATCGACATGAAGTCCGTTTAAGAATAAAAACAATTCGGTGTCTATATTTGTGATAAAGTTCATAATAAATTATTCGATTTTTTTTATCAAATTGTTTTTCTCATTGATATATAATTCGTTATAAGGATTTCTTCGAATTAGTTCTTCAATGGCTCTTAAAGCTTTTTTAGGTTTTTTATCCTTATATTTTTCAAACTCAATATGAAAATATTCGTCATCTCTACAAGGGCAGCCTTCTTCCTCGTCATAATTTGTGATAAAACCAATAGCTTCTGTATCAAGACCTTCTATGGTAAATAGAATAGGTATCTCAAAGTATTCATAATCTGAATTTTTGCATTCGTTCCAATTGCCATTTGTCATTAGGAAGAATTTCTGTAACTGAGAACTTATATGGTCGTTGAGAGGGTTTATTATACTAAACTCGCCGAGGCTTCCATCGCAATGGACTGTGAATACCATAATTGTAGTTCCTATGGCACAGCTATTTCTGGAAATATCATTATAATCAATGTTTTTAAAGAAATCGCGTTCGAAAGCCCCGCTACCTCCTTTATACCTATAGTCAAGCACTGTCTTGATGATACGGTTGTTTTCTTTGAGAAGGCTGTTGAGCTCAGAGTTTTGTGCCATGAGCGATGAACCTTGAGATAATACCAAGGCTAAGGCTATGACCAAGGCTGATACTTTCGACTTTCGACTTTCGACTTTTGACATAAGATCTTAAATTTTAGGTTCAGACTATTCTTCTTCTGTTGTCAAACTTAGCCAGATAAGATCTTTTAATTCTTTGATGCCTTCGCCTGCGGCAGAGCTGATAAAGATATAAGGTATTTTCTTAGGAAGATGTTTTCTTATTTCTTTCTTTTGTTGTTCATCGATAAGGTCGCTTTTGCTTATGGCGAGAATTCGTTTCTTGTCGAGCAGCTCAGGGTTATATTTCTTCAATTCGTTGAGAAGAATGTCGTATGATTCTTTTACGTTAGGGCTGTCGCCTGCAACCAAGAACAATAGGATGGAGTTTCTCTCTATATGTCGTAAGAATCTGAGTCCCAATCCTCTACCTTCGGCAGCTCCTTCTATGATACCAGGAATATCAGCCATGATGAAAGACTTCATATCGTAGTAAGGGACTATACCAAGATTTGGTGTCAGTGTTGTAAAAGGGTAGTCGGCTATTTCTGGTTTCGCTGCTGACACTACTGATAACAATGTCGATTTTCCTGCATTAGGGAATCCGACCAGACCTACGTCAGCGAGTAGTTTAAGTTCGATGATGACCCAGCTTTCCTGTGATGGCTCTCCTGGTTGTGAAAACTTCGGTGCTTGCATTGTAGCTGTCTTGAAGAAAGCATTACCTTTGCCGCCGCGTCCGCCTTTCATAAGGATTATCTCTTGTTTATCCTCTGTTATCTCTCCCAGTTGTTCTCGAGTCTCAGCATCGTATGCCACTGTACCTAGAGGAACATCGATATAAATATTTTTTCCGTTAGCTCCTGTTCGTAATGCGTCACCACCATTACCACCGTCTTCAGCATATAGATGTTTTGTATAACGAAGGTGTAGCAATGTCCATAACTGGGCATTACCTCTCATGATGACGTCGCCGCCTTTGCCGCCGTCACCGCCGTCAGGACCTCCCTTGGGGACATATTTTGCACGATGGAAGTGCATTGAACCAGCTCCGCCCTTACCAGAACGGCAGAACACCTTAACATAATCGACGAAATTTGATGCCATAACTTTATAGTTTATAGTTTATAGTTTAAGGTTTAGAGTAGTTGAAAGTTTATAGTTTAAAAGTTTATAGTTTAAAAGTTTATTTATTGGTCAATGGATAGCAGACTTTGTCCTAATTCCTAATTCCTAACTCCTAATTTCCTTAAACCAAATTATTCATTAATTTTCAATTTTCAATTTCATCAGAATTCCTCCTCTTCATCAACGATAGTGTTTTTCTGACTTTGTTCCTGTTCGTACAGCTCGCAGTCGAATTCTAATGATACATCACTAAGAGGTTTTTCAAAATCGCCTTGGCTGATATTCAATGTGCTGTCGGCATAAACTTTCTGCATATATAATGCCCATATCGGCAATGCCATGTTTGAACCCTGTCCTAATGATATTGTACGAAAATGAACGGCTCTGTCTTCAGCACCTGTCCAAACACCTGTAGTGAGGTCGGGGGTAATACCCATAAACCATCCGTCACTCTGATTCTGTGTGGTGCCGGTCTTACCTGCAATAGGATTTCTTAGTCCGTATTTATATTTCAAACGTACTCCTGTTCCACTTTGGACAACACCTTTCATGAGTTCTATCATCTTATATGCAGTAACATCATCCATTGCTTCAAGCTGTTCTGCATTAAAATATTCTATCACATTGCCATTTTTATCTTCTATTTTAGTGATAAAAATAGGCTTGATATAAACACCTTTGTTAGCAAAGGTATTCATTGCGCCAACCATTTCGTATAATGATAGATCGCATACACCAAGACATATCGAAGGAACTGATTCTATTGGTGATGTAACACCCATACGTCTTGCCATTTGTATCACAGCATCAGGTCCAAAGCGTTTCATGAGATATGTAGAGATGCGGTTGTTGGAGTGAGCCAGAGCCCATTTTAATGTCACTTCTTCTCCTAACATACTCTTACCTGCATCACGCGGCTCCCAGAATTTACCATCCGGCATTTCTATGCTATAACTGATATTAGGGACTTTGGTACATGGTGTATATTCTCCTTCCTGCATTGCCAATGAGTATAAGAAAGGCTTGAATGTTGATCCCACCTGACGTTTTGCCTGAGTGACATGGTCGTATTTGAAGAATCTGTAATCGTTACCGCCAACGTAAGCTTTAACATGACCGGTATGAGTCTCCACCGACATAAGCGATGACTGTAAAAACGATTTGTAATATAACATGGAATCCATAGGTGTCATGACGGTATCTATAGGTCCTGACCATGAGAATACTGTCATCTCGGTAGGAGTATTAAAGTTTTTCTTGATAGAGTCCATGTCGATACCAGCATTTTTCAAAACACGATAACGTTCAGAACGTTTCATCGACAACTCCATAAGTTTCTCTATCTCTTCTTCTTCAAGTACGAAAGGAGCGTTGGTATAACCTTTCCAGTGATTATCGAAAGCCGGCTGTAAATCCAGTGCAAGATGTTCTCTCACAGCATCTTCCGCATATTGTTGCAATCTAGAGTCTATAGTAGTGTAAATTTTGAGACCGTCTTTGTAGATATTATATGGCGTACCGTCAGGTTTATATTTGTTCTTAGCCCATTCATGAAGGTTAAGTCTAAGATACTCACGTAGATATGTTGCCTGACCGCTGTTATGATCCAACACTCCAAAATCTCCCATGTCAATAGGAATCTGGGAGATAGAATCGCATTCCTTTTGGGTGATGAAGCCATAAACAGCCATTTGACTTATGACAAGATTTCGGCGTTGTAATGCTCTTTCAGGATTTCTTATTGGGCTATATCTTGACGGAGCATTCACCACACCGGCCATGAGAGCCGCTTGTTCTATGTTAAGATCCTTAGGCTCAATGCCAAAGAATGTCTCAGAAGCCTTCTTGATACCATATGCATTATGTCCATAGAAGACAGTGTTGAGATACATGGCGATAATCTCATCTTTAGAATAATTATATTCCAGTTTTGTCGCAGTGACCCATTCCTGGAACTTACGAATCACAAGTTGTGTGGTGCTTAGGTTTTCGCCACGAGGGAAGAGGTTTTTGGCAAGTTGTTGTGTCAATGTACTTCCGCCACCTTTTTTTGAGCCTGTCATCACACCAAAAAGAACACGTAATAAAGCTCTTTGATCGATGCCTGAGTGCTCATAAAATCGGATGTCTTCTATAGCCAAAAGAGCATCAACGAGGTGTGGTGATAACTCACTATATCTTACATTGGAACGATTTTCAATGAAATATGTACCTAAAACTTTGCCGTCAGCAGAAATGATTTCAGAAGCTAAGTTGGTAGAAGGATTCTCTAATTCCTCAAAACTTGGCATCTTGCCAAACCATTCATGTGTGATGCCATAAAACAAGATAAATACACTTGTTATACCTATCACAAACAATGACCAAAGAATTACAAGATACCAGCGGATACCGTGTTTGGAATCAGCGGTCTTTTTTGTTTTCTTTACCTTTTTTGATTCTTTATCTTTCATTTTTCTATTGCTTCAATCCTCAGTCCCACATCAGTAATACCTTCAAGAACAGGTTCTCGCATGGCTTGTTCTATTTCAAAATGGTAATTACCTTTTATAGGGAAACGCAAATTGTTGTTTAAAAGTATTTTAAGATCTCTCATGCTACCACTGCCATCGCCGATCCATCGGCCATCAGGATATGCAAAGATACATTCTATAGTATCGTGTGTTTGATTGCCATTAGGGAAGGTGGTATGTAGAAACATGTAGAAATTACTATAACGATAATTCTCCAGATGTCTGATATTAAGATAGAAATCGTAAATAGTAAGCGTGTCGTTGATATTTATGTCGAAATATGGAAATTCTTTATTATCCCATTCTGCATTAGGTATTATAATACTTTCGTCATATACGACATTTTTATCGCCGCATGATGATATTATTATGGAAGTCAATAAGATCAGACCGTATTTCAATATGTTTTTCATAATGATACTTTATTCTAGTTTGCTCAAATCTACATATTGTCCATCTTCGCCATATTCTGTGTTATGTTGTTCTTTGATGAAAGCGAAATCTTCTAATTGTTCAGGGAATTTGCCATTTTTGTTCATCTCAATAATAGCTTTGACCTGTTCTGCGGGGATAGCCATGGAACTTGTTTTGTCGAATGTATAAGAATACCACATCAAGCCCTTGAAGACATCGCTTTTTTGATAGAATGCTTCGCCTTTCTTGGTCTTAAGGTTTATATGACTGTCGGGGAATGACTTAAGTGCATCTACGTAAGTGTCATATTCGTAGTTGAGACAACATTTTAATTTGCCGCATTGTCCTGCGAGCTTTTGCGGGTTAGGAGATAGTTGTTGTATTCTTGCCACGCCTGTTGTTACAGATTGGAAGTTCGTTATCCAAGAGCTGCAGCATAATTCACGACCGCAAGATCCTATTCCACCTAATTTTGCTGACTCTTGACGGAAGCCAATCTGTCGCATCTCCACTCTGATATGAAATTCTTCTGCCAATTTCTTGATGAGTTCACGGAAATCGACACGACCATCAGCTGTATAATAGAAAATGGCTTTTGTCTTATCTCCTTGATATTCAATATCGTTGAGCTTCATCTCTAGGTTAAGCCCAAGGGCGATCTCACGACTACGATACAATGTGCGCTCTTCTTGTCGTGTGGCTTCTAAGAATTTTTCCACATCAGCGACTCTTGCTCTGCGATATACTTTCTTCAGTTCTTCAACAGGACAGTTGCTGCCTTTGCGTTTTCTTTGTTTCTCAACCAAGGCTCCAACCATAGTCACAATACCAATGTCATGACCTATGGCGGTTTCAACCGCGACTAATTCTCCTTCAATGAGTTCTAACTCCGATGGATAACTATAGAAATCTTTTCTGTCATTTTTGAAACGAATCTCGGCTACTAGAACTTCTCCTTCGTACGATATCTCCTGATAGTCTTTGAGCCAGTTGAAACTATCTAACTTACATTGGCTATGGCGTAAGACCTTACTGCCGACAGCATAGTTTTCGGCTTTTATGCGACATCCCCTGTGAAAATCTGTAGTCAGCTCCTTCTTCATGGAGTCGTGTAAGGGCCATTCTATCTTTAAAAATTCTTGGTCTATGTCTTCTGGTTTGTTGAAGTCCTCTTTCTCGTCTTCTATTTCTTTTTTTATTACCTTTTTTGATTGTAATATATCGGTACTGACAGGCTTTACTTCGTCGTTAACTTCAATATTTTCACCCCTGCTTTCAATATTTTCACCCCTGAAATCGGTATTTTCGTCCCTGAAATCGGTATTTTCGTCCCTAGACTCGCTTTGATTGAGATCATTATTCACTTCTTGGATCTCATCTTGAAGAAACTCCTCCTCCTGCTCGTTTAAACTGTCGTTTTTCTTCTTGTTGTTATGATTATTCCATTTTTTCTTGGGATAATATTTCTTTTTATAAGCTTGTTTGTTAGTATTTTTATTATTGCTATTTTCGTTCATAACTAGAAAATGGTATATATTATTATTTAAGTAAACTGCAAAGATAATAAAAAGTCAACAGACAACAGTCAACGGACAACAGATTTTTTTAGCTTTTGGCTTTTAGCTATCAGCTTTCAGCAATATGTTAGCTGATAGCTGACGGCTGATAGCTGATAGCTAATTTCCAATTATAATCTTAACAGTTTCTCCATTAATATTAAAGAAATATATTCCTGGATTATAATCTGAAACATCGAGTTCTATTTTCATGGCATTGACTTTAATCTCATCAACCAAGATTCCCAACATATTATAAACCTTTACCAGTGACAACTGACTGCTGACTGCTGACAGCACAACAACATCATTTGCCGGGTTAGGATACACCATTACATTGTTTAGCACATCATCATAGAACTCATCAATTTTATCATAAACGATAGGTTTCAATAATGGGAAGCCTCCGTTGACATTTTCAGTATCTTCAACCCAGACTGCCTCTCCCATCGCACCTGCATTGAGAGCCTCAAGCAAATCGGATGTATCATATTGAGGATTCTCGAGGATCCATGATGTAGCAGTCGTACCCTCATTAAAGCGACTTGATTCTGGAATATCAGTGTATGATGACGTTTCTATACTGACAATTTGATCTGTAAGATTTTCATTATTCGTCCAATAGCAATGTCTGATAGCTGTATCACTCTGCATTGCAGGAAGAATATTCACATACCAGCCCATATTTACATGAGCTGTTGGTTCTATTATTTCACCAGCGTTATACACATTATGTACAGTATGTATTGTAGGTGTCCCTGTAATACCAGCAAAAGCCCCGTATTCAGCCCAGTTATTACCGTCATAACTATTAACCAAGCCTGTAATAGTTCCAATATTATAACAATTGGAGATTGAGCCATCGCTTCCACATATACCACCGGCGAACATCATATTATGATGATTGCTGGTTATCGTGGCTCTATTACCGCACCTTCTTATCACAGCACCAATGGCAGCTCCTATCATACCACCTGCATTACCAGAGGTTATCTCACCTGTCTCATAATTTATGCAATCTTCTATAAGGACGAAATTACCGCCTTGTCCAGCCATGCCTCCCGAAGTCGTCGCACTATTCAAGATATAACCCACTTTACCATAGTTCTTACAGTTTCTTATTATAAAGCCTTCACCGTCGCCAATTATACCGCCGGACATACCACCATCTATCATACCATAATTTGTACAATTCTCTACAAGAACATTATAGTCCTCATTATCTGTTAAGCCTACAATACCCCCGACATTGGTAACTGAATATATATCAGCGCGATTTACACAATCTTTGATAAAAACGGTATCATTGAAACCGGCTGTAGCAGTCAAATTTCCTGCTATTCCACCTCCATCCATAGCAACAGCAGAAAGAACACCTTGCACATCACAATTATAAAAACAGGTATTAGTAGCGATACCTGCCACGATACCTGCTCTTAATGTATAATTTACTTCTAAATAATAAACGTAAGCATCAGTCATATTAAGGTTCTTGATTGTAGCATCCCTAAGAGTGCCAAACAATCCAACACAATCTGGAACATCGGTGGTAGCGTGCATATTAGCAATTGTATGCCCGCCTCCATCGAAGACTCCTCTGAAAAGTTCTACTGGAGTCCATATATATCCGTCTTCGCCTTTGAGGTCGATGTCGTTGGTAAGAATATAACACGCGTCAACATCTTCACCTTGATTAAGCTGCTGTGCGAAAAACATCAACTGTTCCGCTGTCGCTATTTGATACGGATCCTCCGGTGTTCCACTGCCACCATCATAACCATCTGCAATTCCTTCATTCCAGCTTCTTACATTTCCATTATCATGCTTATGTTTCTGGTAGAGATAGTGATTTGAAGTGAATTCTTTTAAATTAGAAATCCTTGTTTCATAATCTGAAGATTCAAAATCATCATAAGAGTACTCTATAGAACTTTTGATTCCCTGAGAAAAAACACTGTTGACTCCACAGAAGAGCAGAGTCACGGTCAATAAAGTTGTTAATTCATTTTTCATTTTCATCTTGATTTAATAATGATTTGTTAATGTTGACAAAGTTAAAGCAAAATGAAACGAAAATGATGCGATTTACACCAAATCCACCATATTTTCCTCAGATAAAAAATATAATCAATAAGTTATAGAATGTAAATCCATATTTTTTGGGGGTAAAAATATAGAATTACGAGATGAATGGTCTCAAAATATCATTTATATTTTCTTTATTTGTCTTCTTTTTAAGTGAGATTTTACTCTTCGAGACTGTATTGACTCTCAGGTTCAAAATGTCTGCAACTTCCTTAAGTTGGAATGGAAAGAAAGATAATACGCATACATTGACTTCTGTTTCATTTAAATCGCTGTACGTTTCTTTAAGTA
>SUWT01000051.1 GCA_015061335.1 Lentimicrobiaceae bacterium
GTTTTGACTGCAAAGTTACCATCAACAATTTCAAATCAAAAAATCAAAGAACGCTTGTAATTAATTTATATTTAATAATTTAACTACTACTTGGCGAATTTTATCGCATCAGTAGTAATTATGAATTGTAAATTAAATACTTATCACATGAAGAAAACATTATTAGCAACATTGTTATGCGCATTGTTTTTTGTCGGCAATGCTCAAGATCCACAAACTGGAACATTAGATGAAACTTTTGGTACTGATGGTGTGGCCCGTATTTCTCCATCATCATACTTCGATTTTATTTCCGCGTTGCTGGTTCAACCAGATGGAAAAATTCTTACAATAGGTAGAAGCCGTCAAGATGGAGCAAACTATACTGTTTATTCTGCTCGTGTTAATTCTGATGGTACAGTAGATGATATTTACGGTAATGGTGGAGTCGCATTATTTCAGGCTGACCCGCTATTGTATTTAAATGAATCTCGCGATGCCGTCCTCGCAGCTGATGGTACTCTTATGATCGCCGGTCACCTCTATGACCCTTCAGGCGTTAATAAATCATTCCTTCTGAATGTTGATGAGAATGGTTTCTTGAATACATATTTTGGTGACAATGGTTATGTGTTCTCAGAAGACGGCCATGGCATCGTATATGAAAGCATTGATGTTGATTCTCAAGGTAGAATCCTGGTCTCAGGATATAGAGACGACAAACTTCTAGTCGCTAGATTTACCCCTACAGGAGAACCTGATACTTCTTTCGGAACAGATGGCATGGTTGTTCTTGAATTTGACGAATATCCCTTCTCTTTCAGCTGGACATTGAAATGCGATATGAATGATAATATTATTGTTGGCGGCGCTAGAATGGATAATACTACAACCTATTGTGGTATGGTGTGTAAACTCGATACTAATGGTGCTTTGGATACATCATTTGGTACAAATGGTATAGTAGATCTTAATATTGGCATAGGTCACGAATATGTTTTGGCTATGGATATTCAACAAAATGGTGATATTGTAGTGGCTGGTCATAGTTGGTTATCTAACGAACCTGACTTGATTTACGAAGCATATATTACTCGTATTACATCAGATGGTCAGGTTGATACAAACTTCGGCACTAATGGATATACAAAATTTGCTCCATACGACAGAGCTTCACATTCTTGTTATGGTCTTACAATAGCTCAGGATGGTCAGATCTTTGGTACATTCTATGCATACGTTTATAACACAGGTGAAAGTGCAGCATACGTTTTCAATTTGGATACTAACGGTCAACCTAAGGCTGATTTCGCAGATAATGGCTTGTATAGATTCGAATTTACAGAACCTGAAATCCAAGCATCAGAAGCCGCAATGCAAAGTGACGGCAAGTTATTGATAGGTGGTTATCTCTATGATGGTAATATAGCAAGCGAGGTCTTCGTTACAAGATTTAATACTGATGTCGTTACAGAATCTGTTTCTGAGATGAGTAATGATACATATAAGGTATATCCAAATCCGGCAACTTCAATGATCTTTGTCGAATCTGATGTTGACGCTGATGCTAACCTAAGTATTATTGATGTTACAGGTCGTGTCGTTAGAGAAATGATTTTCAATAATAACGCTATTGTAAATATTGAAGATTTAAATAGTGGAGTTTATTTTATCAAGATACAAGATGATAATAATCAAACAATACAGAAGATAGTCGTAGAATAATCGTTGTTTGAGATGATAAAATGAGCAGCCTTTCATTAGAGGGGCTGCTTTTTTTATCTCTCTCTGAACATAATCGTAAGTGTGTTGTTTGATACAGAAACAATATAAAGCTTATGAAAAAAATATTCATCATTGCATGTTTTATCTTCGTTTGGAATTTTGATGCGGAGGCATGCACAGGAATCTCGATGTTTTCGGCCGATGGTTCTTATTTTCAGGCTAGGACTATTGAATGGGCTGCATCGAATCTTAACAGCGTTTATGTAGTTGTACCCAGAAATTTTAGTCAGACCTCCTTTACTCCTAAAGGAAAGAATGGCATGACTTTTAAATCGAAATACGGCTATGTAGGACTTGCTGTACAGGAGAAGGAATTTGTTGCAGAGGGGCTTAATGAGGCAGGATTGTCGGCGGGTCTGTTTTATTATCCCAATTTTGGTAGTTATCAACTCTATGATGAGAAATATGATGCTATCACAATAGCAGACCTGCAACTTGTTTCTTGGATATTATCACAATTTTCTACTGTCAATGAGGTGCGTGATGGTATTAGTGAAATTCGTGTCGTCTCCTTGATGGGCGGCGATGGATCAGAGGCGGCAATACACTGGCGTGTCGGTGATAGTAATGGAAATCAGATCGTTATTGAGATAGAAAAAGGTGTAGTGCACATTTATGACAATACTATTGGAGTTATAACAAATGCTCCTGGTTTTCAATGGCAGCTTACTAATCTAAGTAATTATATCAACCTTACACCAGTAAATTCGCCTGCGCACAAAATGTATGAGTTTATGGTTAATCCTATAGGACACGGAAATGGATTTCTTGGACTCCCCGGTGATTTCACTCCACCTTCTCGCTTTGTGAGAGCCGCATTCTTTAAATCTACGGCTCCAGTAAAAACCACTGCGCAAGAGACTATGTTACAATGTTTTCATATCTTGAATAATTTTGACATTCCTATAGGAATGAACTTCCCTAAAAATGAAATTCCTGATATGCCTAGTGCTACGCAATGGACTTCGGTCATCGATCTTACAAATAAGGAAGTTTATTATAAGACGTTTTATAATAATGCTATTAGAAAGATAGACCTGAAGGAAATTGACTTCGCGAATGTTGAATATCAATATCATGTTTTGGATGAGAGAGATTCTCAGGAAATTGAGAGTCTGACATTCTAACTTTCATAAAAAAACGGATAGATCAAATCTACCCGTTTTTTATTCCAGAATTATATTTACAGTCTTAACCTCTTACAAGGTCGTAAGTGTCTTTTGCGATCATATATTCCTCGTCTGTTGGGAATACCACTACAGTGACTTTAGAGTCAGGTGTTGAGATGATACGAGCTTCACCCATTGTAGCGTCATTGATTTCCATATCGATCTTAACTCCGAGATATTCCATATCTTGTAATATTGGACCTCTCATGAACCATGCGTTTTCACCAATTCCGCCAGTCATAACGATAATATCGACGCCATTCATTACTGCTGCATAAGCTCCGATATATTTTTTTACACGGTGTTTGAACATATTGAATGCGTATGTGCAACGTTCATCGCCTTCATCGCGGCCTGCTCTTACATCGCGCATATCTTGTTTGCCTCCGGTGATACCTACCAGACCTGATTTTTTATTGATAAGAGTGTTCATTTGTTTCATGTCGAAGCCTTCTTTTTCAGCTATATACATGAAAACGCCAAGGTCGAGGTCGCCAGTACGGCTGCCCATCATCAAGCCTTCTACTGGAGTAAAACCCATTGATGTATCAACAGATTCGCCGTTTTGAACAGCGGCTATAGAAGCTCCACTACCCAAATGACATGTTATTATCTTTTGATCTTTCCAGTCTTTTCCTAAAAACTTAGCCGCATTTTCTGCGACGAATTTATGACTTGTTCCGTGGAAACCATAACGGCGTACTCTGTATTTTTCATAATATTCGTAAGGTACAGGATAAAGGAAAGCTTCAGGTTTCATCGTCGAGTGGAAAGCAGTATCGAAAACACCTGCTTGTTTTACGTTAGGAAGTAATTCTGTGATAGCACGTACTCCTGCGATACAAGCCGGATTGTGAAGTGGAGCAAGGTCGATGAGACTTTCCATTAGCTCCATTACGCTTTCATTGATGAGAACGCTCTTCGTGAATTTCTCACCGCCATGAACTAAACGATGTCCTACAGCGCAAATTTCATCTAATGATTTGATGACACCATGCTCTTCGTTTACTAAAGCGTCTAAAACTAAACCTATACCGGCAGTATGATTTGGAATAGGAATCTGTACGTAACGTTTTTGATCACTATATTTATGTGTAAATTCTCCCATTTCGAGACCAATACGCTCTAGGAGACCTTTTGCTATGACAGCATGGTCGTTAGCCATATCAATAAGTTGATATTTGATTGATGAACTGCCACAGTTTAAAACTAAAATTTTCATCTGAAATATGTGTTTAATTATGAATTATTGTTTTTGTGCGATTGCCTGATTGCATGTTATTGCAACAAGTTTGTAGATGTCATCAATGGAACATCCGCGGCTTAAGTCGTTACATGGCTTTGCAAAGCCTTGAAGTACAGGACCTACAGCTTCAGCACCGGCAAGGCGTTGAACGAGTTTGTAAGCAATGTTGCCGACTTCTAATCTTGGGAATACCAATGTGTTTGCTTTGCCTGCGACATCGCTATTAGGAGCCTTGCTTGAACCTACAGATGGAACTATGGCGGCATCAGCCTGTAACTCGCCATCCAAGAGTATGTCAGGACGTCTTTCTTTGGCAATTCTTGTTGCTTCAATTACTTTGTCAACGTCTTCATGCTTTGCGGAACCTTTTGTTGAGAAACTTAAGATTGCTACGGCAGGATCTATTTTTGCAATGTTCTTTGCCGTGTCTGCTGTACATATTGCGATCTCTGCAAGCTGTTCTGTTGTAGGAACAGGTGTCACAGCGCAGTCGGCAAATACCATTCTGCCATCGGTACCGTATTTGTCGTTAGGCAAGAACATAATAAATGCTCCTGATACACAAGATACTCCAGGACTTGTCTTGATGATTTGTAATGCAGGACGAAGCATGTCGCCTGTTGTACTGCGAGCTCCACTAACTAAACCATCGGCATCACCAGCCTTGACAAGTAATACTCCAAGATACATGAAGTTTTCTGCAAGTTCCTCGGCTTGTTCCATAGTCATGCCTTTGCTCTTACGAATGTCGTAAAGCAATTCGGCATACTTCATCTTGTTTGGATTGTCCTTAGGGTCAATGATGCAGGCTTTGTCGATGTTTTTTAATTCAAACTCAACAGCCATGTCCTTGATTTTTTGTGCAGGACCAACAAGAATAATATCTGCAATACCATCAGCAATAAGCTGATCTGCTGCTTTTAATGTTCTTGGTTCATCTCCTTCAGGGAGCACAATGCGTTGTTTGTTTGCTTGTGCATTTTTCTTTATTTGTTCTATGAGATCCATATTATTGTGTTTTGATATTAAACTTTATTATAGCCTACAAAATTACTAATCTATACTGAATTAATCAAAAAAAAATTAAAATATTGTTAAGAAAAAAAACAAAAACGTAATTTTGTAGTCGAAAAACATATTATGAAAGATACTTTATTGCATAATGAAATCTATGATACTCTAGATGGTATTAGGGCTGCAGATAATGCAGGTGTTTTTTGTACTGAATTTAAAGGAAATGATAATCAATATGATGATTTTAAATTTATAGCAGAACAGCCTTCAGCATTTGAAGGTCCAATCCCTCGTGAAGTATTATTCGTAAGTCCCGGATGGAATTTTATCGTTTTATTTGTAGCGATGATATTCATCGTTATTAACAAGTACTTTTCGTCTAATAAAAATATCTCTTTCTGGTCGATGTCGTCACAAAGTCTTAGCGACAAGAATCAAAGGGATTATTCTGTATTTGATTTGAGATTTGTTTTGCTGATATTATCTTTTATATTATTGATTTCCTTATTGATACAGAAATTTTTTCTGATATTTGCTAATAGTACGGTTCTGTATGATAATTTTTCTTTTTACTTGGATATTGTTGTTGCAGTAACATTTTTCTTGTTGTTTAATTATCTTACTATGACATTTTATTCATGGCTTTTCAATACGCAGGCACTCATATATGTCTATTTGGACGCTTATTTTGTCATGATGTCAATTAGTAATGTAATGCTTATAGCCTTATTGATGATGTTATTTTTCTATCCCATAAAAATATTTTTTGTTATTATCGTGGCTGTATTGATGCTGGTTTTTCTCATACGTTTTATAAAATTTTTAAAAGATGTACTATTGTTGTCCAATGTAAATTTTGTAAATATTTTTTTGTATCTTTGCACCTTCGAAATTATCCCGATTCTGGTGGTGGTGAAATTGATTTTTGATGTAATCTAATACGTTAATAATCATACTGATGCCAAAATTGGTGTTAATATTTGTCATTGTAATAAAGTATTAATAAATGAAGATAAAATCAATTCTTTTGTCGCAGCCTAAGCCTGTTGATGTAACTAAGACTCCCTACGAAGCTATTATCAAGAAGTATAATGTAAACATTGATTTTGAGAAATTCATAAGACTTGAGGATGTAACCGCGAGTGAGCTAAGACAAGAAAAAGTTAAGCTTACAGATTTTACCGCTATTATCCTGACGAGTCGTAATACCATTGATCATTTTTTCCGTATAGCAAAAGAGATGCGTTATGCCATTCCCGATGATTTGAAATATTTTTGCGTTTCCGAGTCAACAGCTGTATATCTTCAACGTTATATACAGTTTCGTAAGAGAAAGGTTTTTTATGGAAAGCAGACTTTTGCTGATTTGGTAGAGATAATGAAGAAACATAAGGAGGAGAAATATTTCTTGCCATGTTCAAATTTAGTCACCGAAGATCATGAAGGAATGCTTAATGCCGCAAAATTAGATTTTACCAAAGCTGTTATTTTCCGTACTGTCTCTGCTGATTTATCGCATGTTGATATTAGCAAATACGACATGTTAGTATTTTTCAGTCCTGCAGGAATAGATTCATTGAAGACAAACTTTCCGGATTTCGTTCAGAATGAGAATGTTGCAATAGGAGGTTTTGGTCAATCTACATGTAAGGCTATCACTGATGCTGGATTTACATTAAACTTTAGCGCACCTACACCTTCATCGCCATCAATGAATATGGCAATTGAAGAATTTATTGCAGCCGAGATTAAAAGAGCTAAGAAAAAATAATTACGATGAGTGAAACTCTGCCGAAAGAACAGCGTTTATATAAGAAAAAAGCTATTCAATATCTTTTTGAAAAAGGTAAAGGTTTTAACTTTTATCCTTTTCGAGTAGTGGTATATTCTCATAAATCGGCAGAGAATGAACCATCAATACCTCGTATAATTGTCTCTGTATCAAAGAAGAGATTTCGTCATGCAGTCGATCGTAATAGAATAAAAAGGCTTGTCAGAGAGGGGTGGAGAAGAAATAAATCGAATATTATGTTAAATTGTAATAAGCATAATATAACTTTCGACTTTGCGCTTGTTTATACTGCAACAATAATTTTGTCATACGAAGAGATAGAAAGAAAAATAAATCAGCTATCTTTGCGTTTGAATAGAGCCTATTTGCAAGATGAAGATAATACTACAACTGCCGGCTAAATTTTTGATATTGCTGATCCGTATATATCAGCTTACTTTATCGCCTTTTATTGGTAATCAATGTAGATATACTCCAACTTGCTCAAACTATGGCATAGAAGCAATAAAGAAATATGGTGCCATAAAAGGTGGTTGGCTCACACTGAAAAGAATATTATCATGTAATCCATGGGGCGGTAGTGGATACGATCCTGTCCCTTAATTTGTTGTTTATGAAGAAATTAACTCTCTTATTATTAATGATGGTGACACTGCCAATGTCATTTATCGCTCAAGAAAAGCAAAATAACTTTGAGATTTCTAAGAGTTTGGACATATATAATAATGTGTTGAGATACCTTAACATGAATTATGTTGATGAGATCAATCCTGCCGAATTGAATGAGACAGCAATTAATGCTATGCTGAAAGAATTAGATCCTTATACCGTATTCATTCCAGAATCGGAAATAGAGGATGTTCGACTTCTTACTATGGGCGAATACGGCGGAATAGGTTCAGTGATTCGCTATTATGATGATAATGTTCACATTTCTGAACCATATGAGAATTTCCCTGCTCATAAAGCTGGTCTCATCCCCGGCGATGCTATTATTGAGGTTAACGGCGTGAATACAGAAAAAAAATCTGTAGATCAGGTTAGCGAACTTCTTAGAGGTCAGCCTGGATCACAGGTGGTTCTTAAGATTAAACGTAATGGTGAAAAGGATGTGCTCACCAAGACATTGACACGTGAAAAGATAAAAATAGATAATATACCTTATTCTGCAGTGCTCGATAATGGTATTGCTTATATCGTTCTCAATCAATTTACTAAAGACGCAGCTAAAGAATTGAGAGAATGTTTCCTTAAAATGAAATCGGAGAATGAACTTAAAGGTCTTATCATTGACCTTAGAGGTAATGGCGGTGGTCTCCTCAACGAAGCTGTCGATATAGTCAATATCTTCGTTCCTAAAAACAAACTCGTGGTTTATACTAAAGGTAAAACTCCAGAACAGAATAGAAATTATTTCACAAAAAATGAACCCGATGATACACAAATTCCGCTCGTGATTCTCGTTAACGAATCAAGCGCCTCAGCAAGCGAAATAGTCGCAGGTTCAATACAGGACTTCGACAGAGGTGTTATACTCGGACAGAGAACATTCGGTAAGGGCTTGGTACAGAATATATTGCCTATGAATTATAATACCCAGATGAAAGTCACCGTATCAAAATATTATATACCTAGCAAACGTTGTATCCAAGAAATAGATTATTCTAAAAAATCAAAAAACGATACATTATCAACTAACGACACCTTAGGCCCTCAATTTAAGACCGCTAATGGTAGAATAGTCTATGAAGGACATGGCATTCAACCAGATGTTAAAATAGAACCGGAAATGCTCTCAACAATAACAGCTCATCTATATGCTCAAAATATTATTTTTAAATTCGCTAATGAGTTTTATGAAAATAATAAAACTATAGCAGCTCCCGAATCATTCGAAATAACAGATGAAATTTATGATGATTTTATAAGATTCGTTGAAGATCAAAACTTTGAATATACTTCAGAAAGTGAAAAGGATTTTGAGGATCTGGTGAAAACAGCTAAATTGGAGGGCTATTATGATAATATCAAAGATCAACTTGATGTTCTTAAAACAGAATTAAAGAATCATAAGAATAATGATCTGATTATCAATAAAGAAGAGATAAAAGAGCTTTTGAAAGTGGAAATAGTGGGACGTTATTATTTCCAAAAAGGAAAACTTATCTCCACTCTGAAAAATGATAAGGAACTTAAACGTGCTATAGAACTGCTACTTAATGCTGATGGACAGAATGAATATGAAAATATCCTAAAAGCTGTGCGATAATGACTGTAAATTATGGTAAAATAGGGGATCGTTTCTTTCTTGTCGGCTTGATATTGATATGTATCTTCTTGCCGACTTCAAAGTATATGCTGAGCGTCTCACAGTTCTATCTGCTCGCACTTTGGATGCTGCTGGGACTTGACATGCGCTCCATAAATAAAATGTTCCCTGAAAAACCATTCTTCAGTAGATTGTTCTCTCGTGTCATTGTTTCTTTTGCTGGAATCTGGAATATTATAAAAACTCGTTTTACCGCTTTCTTACATAATAAGGTGGCTGTGATAATGGTTTCTATGTTTCTTCTACATATCTTTGGTCTTATATATACATCTGATTTCCAGTATGCCTTCAAAGATATAAGGATAAAGTTACCATTATTATTGTTCCCGATAATTCTTTCCTCAATGAAGCCAATCGGTCGAAAACAATTTGATTTGGTCGTTTGGCTGTTCACAGCTTCTCTGTTCTTTGTAACAATACTAGGTGCGATAAAATTCATACAACGCGATTTTATTGATGTCAGAGAATTGTCAGTCTTCGTTAGTCATATCAGAGTCTGCCTATGTATTGTATTCGTCATCTTTGTTTTGGCTTATTATCTCGTTAGAAGAAATTATATTCCTATCCTGAAAATATTGATAACGGCTTTAATATTGTGGTTTCTTTGGTATATTTATATTATAGAATCTTTTATCAGTATTATTTTGATAATAGCACTCTGTACAGCTCTTGTCATTAATTGTATTTTTAAATGCAAGAATAACATATTAAGAGTATCTGCTCTCGTGTTTCTGTTATCTTCGTTTGCAATGGCTTCCTTTTATGTCTATAAAATTGTGAAAGATTATTATAGTCCTGAAAAAATTGTTGTTGAGGATTTTGATACTCATACGAAACTGGGAAATCCATATATCTTTGATACTATAAATTATGGAATTGAGGATGGACGTTATCTTGGATTGTATTTGTCACAAGATGAGATGATCAAAGCATGGAATCAGCTTGGATCTAGAAAGATTAATTACGAAGGTGATGATACATATTGGTCATTGGTGCGTTATCTTACGTCAAAAGACCTGAGAAAGGATGCAGATGGAGTGTCGCAGCTAACGACTTCCGATATACGTAATATAGAAAATGGCATAGATAATTATAATTATATAGAAAATCCAGGAATAAAATGCCGAATAATGAAGATTTTGGTAGCTTTAGAGACATACCAGGCTACACATAATGCCAATGGCAGTTCGGTTTTTCAACGTGTTGAATATATCAAAGCATCTCTGAATCTTATCAAGAAACATCCTGTTTTTGGTATAGGAACAGGCGACCTTAATAATGCTTTTGCTGATTATTACGAAGAAACAAATTCTAATCTTTTGCCTGAATATCGTTTACGTAGCCATAATCAATATCTTGCAATAACAATAGCCTTTGGATTATTAGGATTATTATTCTTTCTGTTTACCTTGTTATATCCTTATTGTTCTGACAAGAGATACAGAAATTATTTCTATTCTGTTTTCTTGCTGATTATGATTCTTTCAATGTTTACTGAAGATACTATTGAGTCGCAGATAGGAGTGACAATCTTCGCTTTCTTTAACTCTTTCCTAGTTTTTACATCACCTTATTCCCAAGATGATCCTGAGGAAATGGAATCTTTGTCACGAGAATGTAAATAATAAATTCGCAAAGAAATTCCATATAGTGGTAATTCCGATGGCGAAAAGCTTGCTAAGATAAAAATTCCATTTAAATCTGTCGTTTAATATATACAATACCAAAGAGTTGATGCCCAATCCGATGATAGAAACAGTCATGAACTGCATGTATTGAATTCCAATCTGAGCGTCGTGGCTCTCGAAAGTCCATGTTCTATTGAGGAAATAATTAGAAGTAGCTGCAAGAACAAAGCCAATACCATTACTGATATATTTGTTTAATTTTATGATTTCTTTACATAGATATGTGCTTCCGAAATCAATTATCATCCCAGAGAAGCCTACGATACCGAATTTTATAAATTTGAGTATCATCATTTTATCTATAACAAATGCAAATTTCATAAAATAATTATTCTATTGATTTATTATGTTGTTTTATGACAAACATAAATAATGTTATCATTACGGCGATACTTACGAATAAAGGAAGTAGCTCTGTTTTGCCAAAACTTTCAACGTCAATATTTGTAATGCCCTTGTTATTAAGATAATATAAAATCACTGCGGTTCCGTTATTGACAAAATGCATGATCATTGGAACCCATATCGTTCCCGAAAAGTAGAACATATAACCTAGGAGCATTCCTAAAACTAGACGAGGTACGAAGCCATAAAACTCAAAATGAATAAAAGAGAAGATACATGATGCAATGAATATTCCTATGTGAGCGTTTCTCGTCCTTTTTATTAAGAACGACTGTAAAATCGAACGGAACAAAAGTTCTTCTCCGAAAGCTGCCAAGCCTGCAATCATGATGAGATTTATAATAAGTCCGCTAATATCATTGACGTTGAGCATCTTTTCTGTGATTATTGTTGCCTGTTCCTGTAATGATTTCATCAGATCTTCTATCGCTTTCATCGACTCCGGTAGTCTGATGCTTGCATTCCATTCCGCAAAAACATTATTGAGTGGTAAGATGGCATACATCATTATAATGCCTGTTAACGACCAGAGTGGTATTTTCTTGAAGCCTAAATATTCTGACGGCTTGTCTTTGACAAAGAGTGCATATAGTAAAGGAGGAAGTATGAAAACAAACAATTGACTTATAATCTGTGATATTCGTAGAGTGTTTAGTTCTGTTGTTGAATTTGACAAAGAAAAAATTAATAATGGAATTATCGATCCCAATATAAATCCCATAACCAACAAAATTCCTAGGATGAAGATTCTCTCTGCTGTTTTTGTGTTCTTGAAAATTGGAAATATCATGATGATAATTTATTTTTTGCAAAAATAATATTTTTTTGAGAAATGAAATGAGTATTTTTGCAGTCGTAATGAAAAAGATAGCAAATATAGAATTTGATCATGTACCATTATTGTTGGCGCCTATGGAAGGTGTCACCGATCCTCCTTTTCGTCATGTCTGCAAGGAGTTTGGTGCAGATATAGTGTATTCGGAGTTTATCTCATCCGATGGATTGATTCGTGATGCTGTAAAGAGCGTCAGGAAGTTAGGTTTTGTAGAAGGAGAGCGTCCTTTTGGGGTTCAGATTTTTGGGAATAGTATAGATCCGATGGTAGAAGCCGCACGTTATGCTGAGCGTTATGATCCTGATATTATTGATATAAACTTCGGTTGTCCGGTTAAGAAAGTCGCTTCCAAAGGTGCGGGTTCTGGCATATTGAATGATATTCCTAAAATGGTGGCTATTACAGAAGCTGTCGTCAAGGCTGTAAAAAAACCTGTTACAGTGAAGACCCGTCTTGGCTATGATAGCGATCATAAGGAAATCGTTGATATTGCTGAACGCTTGCAAGATGTGGGAATTCAGGCTCTGACAATACATGGGAGATTGAGGACGACCAAATGGGGTGAACCTGCCGACTGGACTTTGATAGGGGAGGTTAAGAATAATCCAAGAATGCATATCCCTATAATAGGAAATGGCGATGTCGTTGATGGACCTTCCGCAAAATATTTCTTGGATAATTTTGGCGTTGACGGACTCATGATAGGACGTGCGACATACGGCAATCCATGGATATTTAGAGAGATACATGCGTTTTTACAGAATGGTGAAATCGTTTCGGCACCTGATGTTAATGAACGTGTGAGAGTGTCTAAATCTCATCTCTCCGACTCTTTGAATTATAAGAATGATGAATTTTACGCCGTGATGGAAATGCGAAAGCATTGGGGACTTTATTTCAAAGGATTCGTTAACTTCAAGCAGTTTAAGATGCGCCTGATGGAAGTGAAGACTATAGAAGAAGTGTTCGCTATCTTGGATGAAGTGGCGTTATATTACAAAGGCTGATGGATAGCCATCAGCCTTTGTAATATACTATTCGTGAATCACATCAAAATTAAGATTCTCTTTTAGTTTTCCGTTTTCAAAGAGGTTTACTACACGAGCACCAGTAATGTTGTGATATGTACGTATTCCTAGTTTTTGGGCTACGAGAATGTTTTCAGGAGTATCGTCAATGAAGAGAGTTTCTTCAGGTTTCATCTTATATCTGTCGAGTATAAGGGTGAAGAAATCAGGATTGGGTTTGCTGAGATGTACATCGAAAGAGAAAAAAGATTTGTCGAACAGGTTGTCAAACTGATGATATCCGAATCTTAGTTGAAGGTCTCGGATGAAGAGGTCGTAATGAATTTCGTTACTGTTACTCATGAGATAGACATGATAATGACTTTTGAGTCTTTTGACCAAATCAATGCGTCGTTGAGGAATATCTAGTATCATGGAATTCCAAATTTCATCGAATTTTGATGCAGAAACCTTAAGATTTAGTTGATAACAGAGCTTTTTTCTAAATGTTTCAGCTGAGATAATGCCGCATTCGAACTGTTTTAAAGTGCTTTGAACATCGGGTGAATTAAGTAGTTCAAAGTTGGTAAATCCATTGTCTTTCAAATGGTTAGTTATCTGATTCTGATCGATGTCTATGATGACACCTCCTAGGTCAAAGATGATGTTTTTTATGTTTGGAAAATTTTTTTTCATTTTTTTTATTTTTTTGTTTTGTAATTCGATGCAAATTTGTAAATTTGCACTCGAAAAAACAAGGGAAAAGACAAAAAGTTATTAACAAAAATAGTAACAGTCTTCCTGCTCCTATAGCTCAGTCGGTTAGAGTAGCTGACTCATAATCAGTTGGTCCCTGGTTCAAGTCCAGGTGGGAGCACAAGTTAAAACGCCAATTCGTTGAAGTTCAATGGTTGGCGTTTTTCTTTTATATGTTTTTAATAAAAAAGCACCAAAACGATAGAGTCTCGGTGCTTAAGTTGGATTTAATTATGAAAACTAACTTTTATTTTACTTCAAAATTTTCACAGACTACGTGATATTGTACTATAGGTTTGCCGCCGTTTTGTGCTATCTTCTCACGATATGCTTTTATCTGTTGCATCTGTGGATTTTCGTCAAGGTTTTCCTTAAGGTCGATGCCAGCAGCTTGTTGTTCAGTCTCGCAGATATGTGTGCCTTCTTTAAGTCCGCTTTCTTTAACTTCTTGTTCCCATTCGTTGAGATAAGCCTCGTCGATGGTGACAGTTATAGCTACTTTACCAGTAACCTTGTAAGTCTTGCCTGTTGTCTCTCTGTCGAAAGGTTCCATACCTTCGCCTGTGAATACTGTTACAAGTTGTTCTTTGCCAGGAGTGGATAAGAAAAGTTTACGTCCGCTGTTGCTACAAATATGTTTCGCAACACCTTCTACTATGACTGTTTGATCTACTAAATCGGCTGCCTTTGTCGCAAATTCTTCGACGCTGACGACTGTCGTTTTGTTGCATGACACCATTAATAATATGGTGAAAATTGCTAATAATGTTTTCTTCATGTTTCTTTGATTTGATTTATTAATTTATTTATTTCAAAAAAGGACGCATTCAATCAAAATACGTCCTTTATATTATCTATTAAGTGGACAAAGTCTGTTGTCTGTTGACAGTTGACTGTTGTCTTTAATTACCAAGCGAACAATGGGAATTGAGACATCATTTCGTTTACTTTTTCTCTTACTGTAGTAATCTTAGCCTCGTTGTCGATGTTGCTGATTACGTCGTCGATCAATTCAACGATAGGTTCCATGTGTTCTTCTTTGAGACCACGTGTTGTGATTGCTGGAGTACCTACGCGGAGACCTGATGTTTGGAATGGTGAACGGCTGTCGAATGGAACCATGTTCTTGTTGACTGTGATGTCGGCTTGAACGAGTGTGTTTTCAACCATTCTACCTGTGATTTCTGGGAATTTAGAACGGAGGTCGATGAGCATGAGGTGGTTGTCTGTACCGCCTGAGATGATATTGTAACCTCTGTCGGTGAAAGCCTTAGCCATAACAGCAGCGTTCTTTTTGACTTGGAGGATATATTCGAAGTATTCGTCTGAGAGAGCTTCGCCGAAAGCAACAGCCTTACTTGCGATGACGTGTTCGAGTGGACCGCCTTGTACGCCAGGGAATACTGCGCTGTTGAGGAGAGCTGACATCATCTTGACTTCGCCCTTAGGTGTTGTCAAACCCCATGGGTTTTCGAAGTCGTCACGCATCAAGATCATACCGCCACGTGGACCACGGAGTGTCTTGTGTGTTGTTGTTGTGATGATGTGACAGTAATCTAATGGGTCGTTGAGGATGCCGCGAGCGATGAGACCTGAAGGGTGAGAAACGTCTGCCATCAAGATAGCGCCGATTTTGTCAGCGATTTCACGCATACGTTTGTAATCCCAGTCACGTGAATATGCAGAAGCACCAGCGATGATGAGTTTAGGTTTTTTCTCGAGTGCTACTTTCTCCATATTGTCGTAATCGACGCGACCTGTTTCTGGACTTACTTGGTAAGCTACCGGATTATATAATATACCTGATGAGTTGACAGGTGAACCATGTGAGAGGTGACCGCCGTGTGCGAGGTCTAAGCCCATGAATGTGTCGCCAGGTTTCAAACAGGTGAGCATAACAGCCATGTTAGCTTGTGCGCCTGAGTGAGGTTGTACGTTGGCATATGTAGCGTTGAATAATTCGCATGCTCTTGCTATTGCGATTTCTTCTGTTTGGTCAACTATTTGACAACCACCGTAATAACGTTTGCCTGGATAACCTTCAGCATATTTGTTTGTCATTACTGAACCCATGGCTTTCATCACTTGATCGCTGACGAAGTTTTCTGAAGCGATAAGTTCGATGCCGTGCATTTGGCGTTGTTTTTCCTTGCGAATCAAGTTAAAAACTTTTGTGTCTTTTTTCATGATTTATCTATTTTATTGATACTGAATAAATTACATTGTTTGATACGGCGAGTCGTCGTACTTTACTTTCAATTCCCAAAGGTATAAAAGTTTTTTGAATAAAAAAGAAAAAAGTGAAACAAATATGGAATAGTTATTTTCTAAACATAAATTTTAAACCTAATTTTACTCCAAAAACAGGCGCAAATGTTAAAT
>SUWT01000052.1 GCA_015061335.1 Lentimicrobiaceae bacterium
AAGCAAGATTCTCGTTATTTATTTCCTGTTCATATACCAATGTTTTCTCTTCATCAATCTCTTCCCATATTACAATGGAATGGGTATTTTCCGTTCCCAAAGGAATAAACGCTATTTGTTTGACTTTACATCCTACATATTCCGCGACATCTTCCGAAGTGAAATAATGCAATGCTTCTTGTTCCTCATGGATTCCGACAGCGCTTATGGTGTATAACATATCATCAGACCATGACAATATCTTTTCGTCATAACTTGTATTTTGAGGGAGCTCCCATGTCAACATCATGTAATCAAGATTGTTTTGTATCTTATTCAGATTCTGTACAGGATTATTCTCATCTTCAATCTGTTCAATATTTACATTATCTTGTTGTTTTGTGATTTGAGCAAAAGCATTTGCTGAAAAGCAGACTGCAATAAGGAAAACAAGGAATCGTTTCATAGTTTAATATTTTTTTATTTTAACGTTCAAAGTTACGAAAAAAATAAAAACATCATCAAACAACAAATAAAAAAGCCGTTACTCTTTGAAGTAGCGGTTTTTTTCATTATATATCAATTTCATCAAAACTACTCTCAATCTCTTATTATCAATTTTTCGCTTTTATCTCCTACCTTAATAATATACATACCTTTAGTAAGATCAGCGATATTAATTTGTATATCATCAGCTGTAATTTCTTCAATAATGAGCGTTCTTCCTGAAATATCGGAAATCGTAATCAAATCGCCAATATTTTTGTGAGTCTTTATCGTGACAAAATCGTTTGCCGGATTCGGATGGATATGACAGATTTCTTGTTTTGTTTCGTTTATATTATCACCAATCTCTATGGAAAATAGATGCGAAGCTTCTGAGCCGAATGCACCATCGCCTTCAATGACGATATTTTCACAGCTGTCTTTTATTCTATAATATCCTTCTCCATATTCGCAACACATTCCATTTCCTGACGCATCCTTGATGATAAATTTAAGACATTGGTTCAACGGAAGTTGTAGAGAAATCTGATGTAATTCTGTTGTCGTTTCTCCAAAAATATATTCGTAGGGTCCGCCTGAAGCCACTATTTCTTTATTATCGTTTATGATTTCCCATGTCGTTTCATCGCCGAATTTGTCCTGCGCCAACTCAAGAATAATCTCATCATTTTCGTTATTTACAAATATCGTATTCCATTCATCGCAGGTCGTTGTTATTGTTTCCGAACAATTAAAAGCGATACCATTGGCTTCTACAACATTGAAGTCGATGTCGTGAGTACCGAGAGGAATATCCATATTGAACTCTATCTTACCGACACAATATGATGCAATATTGCCATTCCATTCATATTCGAACAGATCGCCACTGCTGACTTCCATTTGCATCTTGATAGATGTAAGATCTTCTAATCCTCTATTCATCATATCTATAACAAAAGTCTTATTGTTTGAGCATATTATATTGTCTTTCATTTTGACACTTTCAAACTGAGGGAAAACGTCCTCCTGAGTACATAGCAGCAAAGGCAGACGACATACATTCAATATTGGGCGTGACTTATTCCCTGACATAGTGTTGGTTACGAAAGCTAAGAATTCAAGATGTTTGATATTGACATCTACACCATTTGGTTCGCCTATGATTTCTGGTATTTCGTAGGTGTATGTCTTTGATAACAAAGTACCTTTATTGGTTGGACTTATTTCATCGCCCCATGTAGAAGTGATAACATCACGAAGAGTGTGCATGTGACAGTAATTCCCGTCAACGTATTGATCAGGATTGCTTTCGCCATTGATCTGCGAACCCCAGATACTATCCTGTAACATCGCTATCGTCAGGTAGTTGATATCGACATCGCTATCTTTAGTATAATAAATCTCCACTGTTATGGTGGCAGTACGAGTCGTCTCATCAACAACAACTAGACCAGCAATATTACAAGGAGCTTCCTGATTTGTTAACGTAGAAACTTCTTTACTCCATAAACCGCTTCCTACACCGAAATCTGTATTTCTATTAGCCAAGGCATTAGGAATACCACTACCTGACAATGCACCATATAACGTTGCTCCGTCATTGGTTTTAAGGTTAGGATATGTGTCAGGTGAGAATGCTTCATGTATGTTGACTGTAAAAACACGCTCCGGGAAGCTCTTCATGAGTTCGTTCGTCAGCATGTGACCTATAGGACAGGCTTGACAAGTTCTTCCAGTGAATTCTTCTATAACAACGTTCTTCAAAGTTGTTTCTGTATAGACAAACTGCTGGGCAACAATATTATTTGTCAGAATGAATGCCAAAACGACAATTGAGATTATTTTTTTCATACTTGTAATTTTTACTTGTTACATAAGAAACAGTCACCTTAAACAAATGGCTTTAAGACATCTCCAATGACGGAGACTCCAGTTTTCTTGATAATGGAGCTGCGATATTTGCTTATCGTGTTTTCACGCAGGTTAAGAATAATCGCTATTTCCTTCACGCGGAATGAGAAAAAGGAAAGCAGACAAATATCCGCTTCTGTTTCTGTCAATTCCGGATATGACTGTCTGACGTTATCTATAATCTTAGGATAAACTAAGTCTATTTCATTGATGATGATTTGATAAATATTATTTTTCTTATTATTATAAATCGTGTGTAGATTTTGTCTCAGAGTATCGTCGATGATACGTCTCTGTGTTTTTGACTTTCTATGGTTGATATGTCTTAGAATAATAATAAGTGAAACTACCAAAGACATAAGCACTACACATATAACAATTCTATTGATTCTTTGCTTTCGCAAGTCCTTTTGTTTGCGTAAGGTATCTAATTTGGCATCGCGTTCAACTTTATAATCTTCATATAGCTGCTTTATACCAACTACATTCTGAGATCTTTGAAATTGCGCTTCAGCATACGGAACGAAGAATTTCTGGCATATTGTTAAACTGTCGGTATTGTTTTCTTCTTCATATATCTGAGCCAAGTAATTCATTGCGATACCACGCGACACATCAGAAATATCTTTTCTATCTATGTCAAATATTTTTAACAGAAAAGGCTTTGACAGATGTTTATATGGAGACTCAAATATAGACATTCCTAAAGCTACAGAATCATTTTTCGTATCCATCCCACGACGGTGTTTAAAAGCGATACTTTCAATGTTGACACGAAAACTTGAATCATATTTTTCCTGAAAAAACAGGGAATACTCTAATGCGGTTCTCGTTTTAAGATATGGTTCTACAAAATCTGACATTGTATCTAAATATGGTGCTGCATAATCGATATAATATTGGCTCGATTCGGCATCTCCGAGTGCAGAATAAATCAATGCCAAATCTGCCGCCAAGCGTGCTATCTCATTTGTGTCGTTAACATACTTTTGATAATCAAGGGCTCTTTTAGCCGCTTCAGTCTCTAAAATAGGTTCTCCTTTTGAAAAGAAAACCAAAGAAATGTTAATATAGGTAGTAGATACAAGAGACATCTCATCTATAGTCATATCTTCGGGCAAGACTTCCAACAATCTAAGCACTTCTATCAATTTAGGAAAAGCATCTACTATACTATCGTTGTCAACAATGTCTTTGTTCAACATCCTATATGCATCTTTGAAATATTTTTTTGCAGTAAGATATGTTTCAGATTGTTCCTGTTTTGATTTGTTTATACATGAATTAGAAAAAACCATAACGAATGAGATGAAAACAATGACAGGGATTATGTTTAATAGTCTTTTCATAAAGTTAATATTTGACTACAAATATAAACAAAATCAACAAGAGACATTAGATGACTTTCTTATTCCCCTTAAGTTTCCTTTTTTACAACTTGACAATCTTACTGCAACTGACTTTATCATCTGAATATACATGGATGAAATAAATTCCGGATCTATAATTTGAAACATCGATTTCAGCTTCATCAGAATTGATATTCATCTCAGAAACTAAAACTCCTATGCCATTGAATATTCTCACCATTGATAGCTGACAGCCGACCGCTGATAGCTTAACGAAGTCGCTCGATGGATTAGGATAGATTGATACCTGCATAGCATCCTCATTAACCTCTTTGATGTCATCATATATAATACGCTCTATTATTGGAAATCCTTTATTCTCGTTATTGACATCTTCGCGCCAGACATATTCATCATCCGAACCCATTGTTCCTGCGTTGAGCACTTCGAGAAGATCATCAACACCATATTGTGGTTCGCCGAGTATCCATGATGTTGCAGTTGTACCTTCAAAAAATCTTGAAGAAGCAGGCATTTGTACATAACTTGATGTTCCCATATCGAAAACTACATCACTCAAGTCTTCATTGCCATACCAAAAACAATCGCTTACGGTGTTGATGCTACGAATTGCCGGGCTAATGTGCTCATAAAATTCAGAATCAATATCTGTATCCGTAGGTTCTATGATTTCTCCTGCATTATACACATTATGAATACTATGTGCAGGAGCTCCTGTGATGCCACCCATCTGGGCATTAACAGGGTTTGGATACATAGAATATTCACCTCTGACTGTCCCAGTGTTATAACAACTGAAGAAGTTACCGTCGCTACTTGCTATTCCGCCGGCAGCAAGAAAAGATGCCGATGCAAAGACATCTACTAATCCTCTGTTACCGCATCTTTTGATGGTACCACTGAGAGCTGCTCCCACAATGCCACCTGCAGCGTTTCCATGTATCTCTGCCGACTCGTGATTGATACAATCTTCAACCAAAGCCCATTCATTAACCTGGCCTAATATTCCACCACAACACACTCCGTCAACTATAATTCCATAGTTATCACATCCTCTTATAATACAACCTGACCCTGATTCCGCCACAATACCTCCGACCACACTTGCTGACTCTAATTCACCGTAATTCTCACAGTTTTGAATGATAATGTTACCATTCTCCTTATATGTTATTCCAACTATTCCACCTACCTGGTACGCATTAAAGATTTTTGCATGATTAACACAATCTTTGATAAAAATAGTATCGTTCTGATCGCCAATGCCACCTACGATACCAGCAACGCCACCTGCAAAGTCCGCTATAGATACTACATCACCGGATATTCTGCAGTTACTGATATCAGTGTCAACTGCATACGCAACAACAACACCTATCAATGCATACTCAGTGCCCGTAAATATCGTAAATTGTATATACGCATTGTCCATAATGATATTTTTTATCGTCGCATTTTCTGTGCTTCCGAACAAACCATTATATCCCAAACGTTCGACTACATACATATTGCTGATAGTATGATTGTTTCCATCAAAGACTCCCGTAAATGGAATAGTATCACCAATAGGAGTCCAATTATATCCGATATTCCCTTCAAGGTCGATGTCGTTGGTGAGAATGTAACATGCATCACCGCCTGTTCCATCGTTAGTTTGTTGTGCAAGAAGTACTAATTGTTCTGGTTTTGCGATCTGGTACGGATCTTCAGGCGTTCCGTCACCACCATCGTACGATTCTGCAACAAAATTATCCCATGAAATTGTCGAAGTAAAATTATATCGCTTATCTGTTTCTTCTTTAATCTTTTCCAAAAATTTCTCCCTCTTCTGAATTGCCTCCGGTGAAAAGTTGTCATATCTTATCTCCGACAAGATTGGGTGTTCAGAAGAAAAAAAATGCTCTTGTGAGCTAACATAACCATGACCACAAAAAAGAATTAATAAAGCTAATAGTTTACGAATGTTTTCCATACTTAATAGATTACGAATGTTTTCCATACTTAATAAATTTTTAGTGCAAATTTAGAGAAAAGAAATACGAAAAACATGTTTGGAATGGGAAATGACTGCTATTCCATATTTTTATTAAGAAACCAAGTTGATGTTCAATAGATTGAACCAATCCATTCCATATTTTACTATTGTTAATAGGATAAAGTATAGATGAGAGAAGTAGATAAATAACGAAAAAAATCTTACTAATCAATAAAGAGGTTCCCGAAATTTTATAAAACTTCGGGAACCTCTTTTTATTTTATGGACAAGGTCTGTTGACCGTTGTCCGTAGTCTGTTGTCTTATTCAATATCCCAAGTGCTACCGCTGTTGAGAAGGTCATCGACACAATGAATCTTTGACTTAGCTGTCTCTTCTTCTATAACGCCATCTAAGCATTGGTTATATGTTGGAGCGTCAACATTTCTGATAACTCCTATTGCTACAGGATATTCTGGTGGCATCATGTGTGCCAACATCATGTGGATACCAGTGGTCTTTTCTTTTTCGTCATGAACCAAGATGTCAGCTTCTGTAACACCATTTTCTCCGATAGTAACGACTTCAAGACGGTTGCCTCTTAGGACGATACCCTTGTTACGGTCTTTACCGAAGATCAATGGTTTGCCGTGAACACATTTAACCTGCATATCGTCACGTACTTCCTTAGCTGTGATATTGCTATGGACACCGTTTGAGAATATCATACAGTTTTGGAGAATCTCAACTACTGAGAGTCCGTCGTGATTTTTAGCTTCGCAGCAGATTTGTGTAAGTTCTTGTGTATTAACATCAACGCCACGAGCGAAGAATTTACCACCGGCACCTATCACGAGTTCGCCTACGTTGAACGGATCTTCGTAAGTACCTTGTGGAGATGTCTTGGTGACTGTGCCACGGAAAGTACATGGAGAGAACTGACCTTTTGTCAAGCCGTAGATACGGTTATTGAAAAGGAGGAGGTTCATGTCGATGTTACGACGTACGGCGTGGATGAAGTGGTTACCACCTATAGCAGTACAGTCGCCGTCACCGGTGATTACCCATACGGAGAGGTTAGGATTAGCAAGTTTCACGCCTGTAGCGATAGCTGCTGCACGGCCGTGGATGCTATGGAATCCGTATGTGTTCATATAATATGGGAAACGTGAAGAACATCCGATACCGGAGACGACTACGATGTCTTCTTTTCTTTTTCCTAATTTAGGGAACACGTCTTCCACTGCTTTCAAGATTGCATGGTCGCCACAACCTGGGCACCATTTAACTATTTGATCGCTTACGAAATCTTCTTTAGTAAGATTAACAACCTGATTGTTATTTATATTTTCCATAGTATTTTCTTATTTTAAAAGGTCATTAAACTTATTTTCCAATTCAGCTGTCAAGAATGGCAAGCCTTGTACCTTATTATATTGTTCGTATATATGTCCAGGATGTTTCATGCGCAAGTAGTTTGCGAATTGACCTCTGTTCATTTCGCATACGACAATCTTCTTGTGACCTCTCAACACTTCTTCTGTATTCTTTGGAAGTGGAGAGATGTGACGGAAGTGAGCGTGTGCTACAGACTTACCTTCAGCGAGCATCTTTTCTACTACAGAGAGAACCACGCCGTAGGTACCGCCCCAGCTTACTACGAGGAGGTCAGCGTTAGGGTCGCCGATGATTTCTTGTTCAGGGATATAATTTGCCACGCGGTTGACTTTTTCTTCACGAAGTTGAGTCATGAGTTCGTGGTTTCTTGGGTCGTGAGAAACGCTGCCTTTGCCGTTTTCTTTTTCGAGACCACCGATGCGGTGACGTAAGCCTTCTGTTCCTGGGATTGCCCATTCGCGGCGTAATTTTTCTTCATCACGACGATATGGCAAGTAATCAGGATCATTTGCCTTAGCGATTGGAGGCACGATAGCAGGAAGGTCAGCGACCTTAGGGATGCGGAATATTTCTGTACCGTTACCGAGAGCACCGTCTGTTAATAAGATAACTGGTGTCATGTGTTCCAATGCGAGTTTGCAAGCTTCGTATGCTGAATAGAAGCAATCTACTGAGCTTTTAGCTGCCAAAACGATAAGAGGAGCGTCGCCGTTACGACCGTACAATGCCTGCATCAAATCGCTTTGTTCAGTCTTAGTTGGAAGACCTGTTGAAGGACCGCCGCGTTGTACGTCGATGATAACGAGAGGAAGCTCTGTCATGACAGCGAGTCCTAATGCTTCTGATTTAAGAGAAAGACCAGGACCTGATGTTGTTGTCACTGAGAGGCAGCCTGCGAAAGAAGCACCGATTGATGATGTGATACCGGCGATTTCGTCTTCAGCTTGATAAGCTTTAACCTTCAGGTTTTTATATTTTGTGAGTTCTACTAAGATGTCTGTTGCTGGAGTGATAGGATAAGAACCTATAAACAACTGACGTCCAGAGCGTTCACTTGCAGCCATAAGCCCCCATGCTGTAGCGACGTTACCTGAGATGTCGCGATATTTACCTTTAGGAAGTTCAGCAGGTTGGATGCGATAGGTGTTAGCAAAGATTTCAAGGGTGTCGGCATAGCTGTAACCAGCAGCGACAACGGTTTGATTAGCTTTGATAACATCTGGTTTATTTTTGAATTTGTTTTCGAAATAATGGTTAAGCTGAGTGATATCGCGATTGAATAGATACATTACAATACCTAATGCGAACATATTCTTAGACTTAAGCATTGCTTTTTTATCCATTCCAAAATCTTTCAAAGCCTCCAATGTAAGTGATGAGATAGGAGCTTTGATGACTTTGTATTGGCTAAGAGTATCATCTGTTGTCGGATCTGATGTATAACCAGCTTTTTCTAACGACTTCTCTGTCAAAGAGTCAACGTCAAAGATGATTGTTGTACCAGGTTTTAACCAACGCATATTAGCCTTGATAGAAGCTGGGTTCATAGCGACTAAAACATCGCATAAGTCACCTGTTGTATGTACTGGTTTATGACCGAAATGTACTTGGAAACCGGAGACACCGGACACAGTACCTTGAGGGGGACGGATTTCTGCCGGATAGTCCGGGAAAGTGGCAAAATCGTTGCCTGCAAATGCTGTTGAATCAGAGAAAAGATTACCTGTCAATTGCATTCCGTCTCCAGAGTCACCCGCAAAACGGATGACGACCTGTTCGAGTTCTACAACTTTTGTTAATTTTGTCATAGGAATCTATATTAATTTTGATTATTCAAATTTTCTGCAAATGTAACCATTTATTTAATTAGCATGACAAATTTATAAAAATAAAAGAAAAAAAGTTTTTGTTTTTTTTTGTACATGTATATGAATTTCTTTATATCTTTGCAGCAACATTTAAAACTTAAAAATTATGGCATATAAAATTTTAGACAATTGTGTAGCTTGCGGTACTTGTATTGACGAGTGTCCTGTAGGAGCTATTTCTGAAGGCGACATCTATGTAATTGATCCTGACACATGTGTTGGTTGCGGCTCATGTGCTGGAGCATGTCCAAACGATGCTATCGTCGAAGCTTAAGAATTTTATTTATTCGTTAAAAGGGAAAAAAGAAGCTCGGTTAAACCGAGCTTCTTTAGTTTATGCATATATATCACAATGAATCTATGTTATCCTTAATCTGATTCATAACTTTATCGAAGGCTATCAAATCATCTTCTTTAATATCTTTAAGAACATTACGCATCATATTAATAGCGACCTCAGTAGTCTTAGGCTTCAATTTTATTCCTTCTTCAGAGACAATAATATTATTTACCCTTCTATCTGATTTGTTTACAGCACGATAAACCAGACCTTTTTTCTCTAAAGAGTCAATAAACTTTGTCACTGAATTTTTATCTTTTTGAATAATATCAGCTATAGCCTGCTGCGACAAGACACCTTCATCCCAAAGAATATCCATCACCAGATACTGCTCCGGGGTAAGATTAATACCATTTTTTGTCAGTTCTTTAGCAAAATATTTGATAATAGAACAATTTAAAACATTAATATATACAGCTATTTTCTTGATTAATAACATATTGAATATCTTAGTGATTAACGTTTTTTTATTGGGCTATCAGGTTCTTTGGACATTATTCTATATTCCATTGCATCAGTCACACGAGGCATTTTCTTACTTGCAAAAACCGTAGCTTTACCTAGAGGAGTGAGTATCATCTCAGGTTTTCTTCTGAACAATCCACGTGCAAGGTGATATGCCACTCTTTCCGCAGACATCATCCTATCCTCATCACGAGGAGTCTGTCCTTGTGGTGAGCCATCGGCTGTCAAAGCAACATTACGAATATTTGAGCTAGTAAATCCAGGGGCAAATACCATTACATGAAGATCATCATACAGATGTTCAATACGAAGTGTTTCCAAGAAACCTCGTACTGCAAATTTAGAAGCCGAATATCCTGTACGAGCAGGTAATCCTACATAACCGGCAGTAGAAATAACACCTACCACACTACCTTTTGTTTCCAAAAGATATGGCAAAGCATATTTAGTACAATAAACTGTACCCCAGAAATTGGTATCCATCAAAGTCTTAATGACGCTAAGATCCATATCTTTGAAGACAGCACGCATTGAGATTCCAGCATTATTGACAAGTACATCCAACTTACCAAAACGTTTTATGGTTTGCTCCACAAGATTTCGACAATCTTCTTCTTTCGTAACATCAGTCTTGACACACAAGACTTTATCTTGATTCATACTCAAGGCTATTGTTTCCATCTTATCAATAGAGCGAGAAGCGAGTACCACTTTGGCTCCCAATGAATAGAATTGCTTTACAGAAGCCAGTCCTATTCCAGAACTGGCTCCTGTTACAATAATCACTTTATCTTTAAAAAAATTAACCATATATAAAATAATGTGTTACCAAATAGCCATATCCGGAATCACATCAGAATCGTATTTACCTTCTGCCAGTTTCTGTTTCACATCAGCAAATGCTTTCAATGTATAATTTACATCTTCCAGTGTATGAACTGCTGTCGGGATTATTCTAAAGATAATCATACCTCTTGGGATAACCGGATATGTGACAATAGAACAGAATATTTTATAATTTGTTCGCAGGTCTTTTGCAATTTGTGTAGCTTGCATCTCATTACCAGGCAAGAAAATTGGTGTCACGCATGCCTCAGCAGGTCCTATTTCAAAACCTAAATCACGGAAGCCATTCTGTAATGCGCGTGTCACTGTCCATAACTTCTTACGCAACTCGTCTCCCTCGGCGCTTCTGATTATTTCAAGACGTTTCAAACATCCCTCTACTATAGGCATCGGCAACGATTTAGCATACATCTGTGAACGCATATTATAGCGTAAATAATCAATAACATACTTAGGTCCAGCAACAAAACCGCCAATAATAGCCATAGACTTAGCGTAAGCACCTATATAAAGGTCTATCTCATCCATAACACCAAAATGTTCTGATGTACCGCGACCTGTAGGTCCCATAACACCAAAACCATGAGCATCATCAATAAGAATACGGAAGTTATACTTACTCTTCAAGGCTACAATTTGATCCAAAATACCAAGAGCACCTGTCATGCCGAAAACACCTTCTGTAATAAGCAATATACCTCCACCTGTCTTATTCACAATATCTGTAGCTCTCTTAAGAGCTTTCTCACAACTTTCTATATCATTATGTTTAAAGTGGAATGACTGTCCCAAATGAAGACGTTTTCCATCAATCAAACAAGCATGTGACTCTGAATCAAAAACTATAACATCATGACGTGTAGTCAATGCATCAATTGTTGAAACAATACCTTGATAACCGAAATTAAATTCGTAGGCAGCTTCTTTTCTTTCAAAATCAGCAAGTTCCTGTTCCAATTTCTCATGAAGACGTGTGTTACCGCTCATCATACGAGCTCCCATAGGATATGCCATACCCCAACGAGCTGCCGCTTCAGCGTCAACCTTTCTGATTTCAGGATGATTTGCCAAACCTAAATAATTGTTCAAACTCCAATTCAAAACGTCAACACCATTGAAACGCATGTGTGGTCCCAACTCACCTTCTAATCTTGGGAAAACGAAATAACCATGTGCACGGTCTCTATACTGACCTATAGGACCTCCCGAGTCCTTAGCTATCCTTTCAAAAATCTCCATTTTTAATAGTATTTTTTGATTGTTATTACTTTCTTTATTTTCACTGCGCAAATTTAGTAAATATATTTACTATAGCAAAATAATTTAATAAAATGTTTTATTATTTTTAAAAAAAATATAAATCTTCCGGTTAAATTATCAAGGAAGCCATATACTCATCTCAATAAAGATTCATTAATGATTTGCAAAGCAATTTATATAAGTAAGCCTGAATTGTGAATTTCAATAAGAAAAAAATGAACAAATAAAGACATTAAAAAAAAATTTATAAATTTGTGGCTTTAAAAAATAGAAGAATGATTTGTTTTTACCGCAAACACGCTATTGTCACAGGTGCCAGTTCTGGAATTGGAGCCGCAATAGCAAAACAACTTGCAAAAGAAGGTTGTAATTTATTTTTGACAGGATTAGGTTTAGACCAATTAGAAGAAACAAAGAAGTCCTGCGAATCAAACGGCGTGAAAGTCCATATCATAGAAAGCAACTTCGCCGATTATTCGAGCATCGACAATATGGTCGAGTTCGTAAAATCACATAATGTCAACATCGACCTTTTTGTACTCAACGCTGGAATTTCTCAGAGAGCTAAGGCTTTTGACACTGATTTTGAGACTGACAAGACCATTATGCAGATAAACTATTGGAGTTCAGTATATTTAATAAAACAATTTCGCAATGAAATACTTAATTCCGAACATACAAGCATCTCCGTCACAACATCACTCGCCGGTTTATTCGGTTTTCCTTTAAGAACCTCTTATTGTTCTTCTAAACACGCATTATTTGGATTTTTCGAGTCTATGGATCTTGAATACGACAATGTCTCTGTAACTTTCTTGATTCCAGGAAGAATTAATACTCCTATCAGCAAAAGTGCATTGATGGGCGATGGCAAACGTTATGACAAAATGGATCCAGGACAAGCCAATGGACTAGATGTGGACAAAGCAGCGAAGATTGCTGTCAAAGCCATAAAAAAGAAAAAACACAGAAAACTTATTGGAAAGTACGAATTATTGATGGCACATATTAATAGGTATCTACCACGACTATATTACGTACTTTCGAAACATATTTCACCAACATAAAAAAAACAATCATGAAAGAAAAAGTTATATGCGGCATTCAACAAGTCGGCATCGGTGTTGAAGACTTGATAGCACCATGGAAATGGTATCACACAGTCTTGGGTTTCGAGATGAAGATCTTCGATGACGAAGGCGTAGCGGAACGTATGCTTCCTTACACAGGTGGCAAGCCACAACCTCGTCGCGCAGTATTAGCGTTCAACCCACGCGGTGGCGGCGGATTCGAAATATGGCAACCTAAAGGCAGAAAAGTGAAATATCCGGAACGTCCGCTTCAACTCGGCGACTACGGCATCAATATTTGCAAGATAAAATCTAAAGACGTCGATAAATCATACGCTCATCTTAAAAACAACGGAGCTACCATGCTCAGCGAAGTATGCTCCTCCCCTTTCGGTTTCAAGCATTTCTATTTCAAAGACCCTTGGAACAATATCTTTGAAGTAGAACAAAACGACTACGCTTTCATCGATGAAGACAAGACAAATGGCGGAGTAAACGGCGTTGTTATCGGTGTCAAAGATATGGAGAAATCTATAGAGTTCTACGGAAAACTTTTGGATTATGATACAATAGTCGGCGACGTAACAGGAACTTTCGATGAGTTAGGAAATATAAACGGAGGCAAAGACGAGTATCGCCGCGTAATGTTGAAACGTTCGAAGCCTATGCAAGGTCCATTGTCTGAAATGATGGGCGACTCACATATCGAATTGGTTAAGAATTTAAACGCAGAACCTGTCAAGGTTTTGGAAAACAGATATTGGGGCGACCCAGGTTATATCCATCTCTGCTTCGACGTTCGTAATATGGAATGTATCAAGGAAGCAGCCGAAGCATTGGGACATCCTTTCGTATGCGACGGAGGTCGCGACTTCGACATGGGAGATGCCAACGGACACTTCACCTACGTGGAAGACCCTAACGGAACATTGATAGAATTCGTGGAGACTTTCAAGGTTCCAGTCATGAAGAAATTCGGCATTTATCTTAATTTAGGAAATAGAGACGACTACAAGCCACTTCCGAGTTTCATGACGAAAGCCATGAGATTCAGTAAGGTTAAAGTTGATAAGATTAAATAAAAACTGAGAAGTTTATGAGGACGCGAAATCGCGTCCTTTTTCTTTTGTCTGCAAATAAAACTGATACTAATAACAGTAAAGATTAATTACAAGTCACACGTCCATATGCATCTACGAGAAACCCCAAAATTTTCAATTTTCAATTTTCAGTTTTCAATTCTACTTCACCCACTTCCCCTCTTCAACTGTCAATTGTTCATTGTTCATTGTTAATTTCCAGATGTATGTTCCCGAGTTCCATCCTGAAGCGTCTATACTTGTAATGTCGTCTGTTATTTCTTGTTCGTGGACTATTCTTCCTTGAATGTCATAGACTTGAAGTGTAGCGTTACGCAAGGCTGTTCTTATGTTCATTACATCACCGCCAGGATTAGGATAGGCTACGGCGAGGTGCAAGCCGTGAGCGTGAGCTTCCTCTATATTGTCTGGATCAAATGCCGATGCCGGAAATTTGACGATATACGGTTCCCATAGGATTTCATCATAAATCTTGAAACGACTACTTCCAAGTAAAATAATGTCATCATCCTTAGTTGAATAGATAGTATGCACCAACTGATTGTATTTTACTCCTTGGGTATAGTACCATTCAGAAATCTTTTTCATATTTGCATCAAAAACTGGAATGTATGCATAATAACCTCCAGGTTTATATTGATATAAATCTGCAATATCATATATTGCACATCCCACAATTCTACCATCAGGCAAAAAACATAGATTTTTATTTTTATATACAACATTATCTATTTCATCAGAAGTATAAGACAATCTTAAAAAGTCCACGTTATCGTTATCAATGTCAATTTTAAGGGCAACAATCTCTCCATACATAGCATTTGGAACAGTAACTTGTCCTAATGTATAAATTTTACCGTCATAGGGATTTTGACACCAATATCCATTTGTAGCTTGAAGATATACTGGAGGATCTGAATCAAACCTTATTTGTTCCGTGAGATTAAGATCCATATCGAACACATTCATAAAATAATAATAAGGATTATTTGGAGTATATGAGACGCAATAATACTGTGTAGAATCTCCGTTATACGTAAAAGTTCCTCCAAGCCCAGCATAATTATTTAAATACTCATTATCATATATTTTTTCGGAAATAATATTTAAATCGTAATCTAATTTTAAAAGAATGTGAGAATACATATCTTCTCTCATATTCCAGAAACTAATAGCTAATGTTCTACAGCCATTATCATCAATTAACACAGAGTTATCCGGAAACAAATTCAATTCCATATTTTCCAGAGACACACCATCTAATTCTTTCCTCCATATCTCATTTTCTTCACTCAAACTAAGATCTTCATATATATGAATATGTTTAACAAAGGCCATAGCACTGCCATCTTCTTCTGATATATGTATTGTAAAGACATTTACAGTATCGTTATACATATCAAGCAAGAATGTGGAAATAATACTGTTTTCATCATATTGCAATACCGTTTCTTGCAATATACCGCCATCATTATCAATCTTAACGAATTTAATAGCTTTTTCTTTTTCCATACTCACCGGTACAAGATAACAACCATCGTTAAATTCCATGATGTCAAGTGGTAAAAAGTTGTCTTTGTCTATAGGCCCGTCACCTGGCATCAGTTCCCATGAAGGTTCAATCAGTGGAGTTTGAGACATTAACAAAAAAGGTAACAATAATAACAATGTAAAAATTACTTTTTTCATAACAATAATATTTTAAACTTTTAACGCCGCAAAAATAGACTATTAAAACGTATCAGTAATGAAAAAAAATGTGAAATTTTGTGATATAAAATCAGCTATATAGTTGAGAAACAACAACCTTCAAAACATAAAATTCAACCTCAAAACCATCAGTTGATGAAGTTATTCATAAGATGCATCAAAATATCATCGCCTTTTTCCAATCCCATCTTGGCTCTTATATTATT
>SUWT01000053.1 GCA_015061335.1 Lentimicrobiaceae bacterium
TCGTTGAGAAGATTGTCGGCTACTTTCAGCTCGTATTCTTTCTTACGAACTTCTTTCTTCTCAATTTCTAGCTGTTGCAGTTGCTGGTCGAAGTTGATATGTTCTTTGCCTCCGATTTCTGCTGCGTATTCTAATATATTCTCTGGAAAACCGATTTTCTTTGCTATCTCAAAAGATGAAAGTCCTTGCGCAAATCATTATAATCGCGCACCGGAAATGGAATGCCGTTCTGTAACAGAGAAAGGAAATCTTCAATCTGTGATAGACGAGTCTTAATCTTTCTGATGTCGGGACAAAAACGCATTTTCTCAACAAATTCTTTTCCCATCTCACTGATGCATAACTCTGTAAGTCTGTCTTTTATCGACTTGAAACCAATCTTATTCTCGAAATCTTTAGGATAAATCACGTCTTAATTTTTTTATTTTTGCAAAGATAAGAAAAGACAAAAGACCAAAGACAAAAGACGGAAGTTTATTTTAGTTTATAGTTTATAGTTCATAGTTTATAGTAGTTTTAAAGTTGAAAGTTTTTTAGTTTTAAGATTGAAAGTTTTTTAGTTTTAATGTTTATCAAATCCTTAAAAACCGTTCCCCGTTCTCTGTTGCCCGTTGACTTATAATGACTTTCCGTTATCTTAAAAAATATTCCCGATAACTTGATTTTTTTCTGTTGTAATTGAATAATAAGTGTTATTTTTGTCCCGTTTTTTTAAGATAGTAGTACATATTTATATATAATAAGTGATGATAAGGATAGAAATTTGCACAAATGGTTATCAATCAGTGATTAACGCTCAGGAAAATGGAGCTCATTGCGCCGAGTTATGTGAGTCGTTAGAAGTTGGCGGAGTCACGCCTTCATACGGAACATTGAAAAAAGTAGCAGCCGACATGAAGATTCCGGTAAGAGTCCTGATTCGTCCTCGCTCGGGTAACTATATCTATAATGAAGCTGAACTTGAAATGATGTGCCTTGATATACAGCTTGTTAAACAACTTGGCTACGAAGGCGTTGTTATTGGTGCCCTTAATAAAAACGGCGATCTTGATGTTGAAAAAATCAAAATCATGATGAAAGCTGGTGAAGGAATGAAGTTTACATTCCACAGAGCCATTGATGCTTGTAACAATCCCCTTGAGGCTTTGGCTACATTAGTTGAATTAGGCTTCGATAAAGTTTTGACATCCGGATGCAAACCAAAAGCCATAGACGGAGTCGGTATGATTCGTCAAATGCAGGAAAAGTATGGCGATATAATTAAAATAATGGCAGGCGGCGGCATCAATATCAATAATGTTGTGACTATAATCAATGAAACTGGTATATCTAACTGTCACGCCTCTCTCACTGTCGATGTGGATAATTATAACCAATTATTATATCCTGAAAAAATAGATAATACAGGTGCGGCTATGTGTTGGAAAGTGTCTTCTCCTCAAAATATTAATGAAATGTTAAATCTTATAAAAAATGTCTAAAAAATAGTTTTTAATTTTGTTCTTACATTTTTTTAATTTAATTTTACAAACTGAAAAAATCAAAATATACATAATGAAGATTCGTAATATATTTATGATAACGGCATTTCTGATGCTGTTTTCATGTGCTGAAAAACGTACTAATCCCTTAATCCAAAATCTGGATAAGTCTTGGATTGTTTCTACTGATACTCTCAACATTAAAATGGAAGTCGATATTCCTTCCGTCATACAAGCTGATATGTACGAAAATGGTTTGATCCCTCATCCATATAAAAGCAATGTGGAACCTCAACTTCTGTGGATTACTCAGCATGAGTGGGAATATACTCTTAACTTCGAAGCCGAAGATTATATTTTAAGAGAAGACGTAATCGAATTGGTGTTTGAAGGTCTTGATACATATGCCGATGTCTGGATGAACGGCGAGAAAATTTTGCATGCCGATAATATGTTTAGAACATATAGTTGCAACGTAAAAGACCTGATTAAGGAATCCAATAATATAAAAATAAAATTCTATCCTTTTGATAAAGAAAGAGATAGCCTTATTGAGACTTATCCTCTTCGTTTTCCAGAAAAATATGCTGTGATGCGTAAGGCTGCCTATCAGAATGGCTGGGATTGGGCTCCTCGTTATATGAATATGGGTATCTGGCAACCGGTATATCTCAAAGCATGGACCCGTTCTACAATATGTTCAGCTTCTTTGATAACTAATAAGATTCATGATGATAAAGCTGATTTATTTTTCGAAGCCTGTATCAATGCTGACATGGAACATAATATTACTTTACAACTTTTTCAGGAAGATGTAAAAATATTAGATAAAACCATTAACCTCTCCGTAGGAAAGAATTACTATTCCTTCCCATTTGAAGTCTCGGATCCTAAATTGTGGTACCCTAATGAATTGGGAGAGCAGAATTTCTATTCATTCAACCTTAAAATGGTTGATAGCGACAAGGAAAAAATTATAGAAGAAAGAAATATCACAATGGGTATCCGTACCATTGAGATGGTTGAAGAACCTGATAGCATCGGAACAGCTTTTTATTTCAAAGTCAATGGAATACCTTTATATATGAAAGGCGCTAACTATATTCCTGAAGAGATGATAACTTCATGGATGTCAAGAGAAAAGACCAAGAAACTTTTAGAACAATGTGTTGGCGATGCTCATATGAATATGCTTCGTATCTGGGGCGGAGGTATCTATCCTCCTGATTATTTCTATGAGATATGCGATAGCCTCGGTATCTTGGTATGGCAAGATTTTATGTTCGCAGGTTCTACTTATCCTTATAGTGATGAATTCTTAACTAATGTGAGAGAAGAAGCTAAGAAACAGGTTATCAGATATAAAAACCATCCTTCTCTGGCATTGTGGTGCGGTAACAACGAAATCAGTGAAGGCTATTATAACTGGGGATGGCAAAAATCTATGAACTGGTCTGATGAGGATTATAAGGAAATGAAAGACGGATACGATAAACTCTTTGAAGAGATGCTGGATGAAGTCGTCAAAACGTATGATAAGTCAAGACCTTATTGGCCAAGTTCTCCTAAAAATGGATGGGGAAGAGCCGCCAGCCTTACAGAAGGCGATGTCCACTATTGGGGTGTATGGTGGGGAGAACTGCCTTACGAGATTTATCGCGAAAAAGTGGGACGCTTTAACAGCGAATTCGGTTATCAGTCATATCCTTCAATGTCAACCCTACAAATGATCGACGATAATCCTGAATTCGGAAATGAAGTCATTCAGGCTCACCAGAAACATAACAGAGGCGAAAAACTTATTATGGAACACGTAGTGAAATATTTCGGCGAACCTGAAGATTTTGAAGATTATGTTTATAAGAGTCAACTGTCGCAAGCATACGGAATGGATGTCGCTATCTCGGCACAAAGAAGCTCTCGCCCTCGTAGTATGGGAACATTGTATTGGCAATTGAACGACGCATGGCCTTCAATATCATGGTCGTCTATAGATTACTATGGAAATAAGAAAGCTCTTCATTATAAACTCGATGAATTGTATTCTCCTATATTGTTAGGCTTGATAGAACAAAATGATAATAATTATAAATTGTGGATTAGCAATGATATGCAGCATGATATAAATGGACGTATCCGTATTATTGTTGAAGATATGTACGGAAATCAGATGTTCGCTTTTTCTGAGATAGTCGATGTAAAGGCTAATAGTTGTTATAACTTCCCTAATGATATAGCTATTAATGTACTTGGGAAAAATAGATCAGAATGCTATGCGAGAATTATTTTTATGGAGGATGATACTGTCTTAAGTGAGCGTTTGCATTTCTTTACTTATCCGAAAGACATGGAACTTCTTGAAACACAATTAAATCCAAATATAAAGTTCGTAAATGGTAAATATCATCTGACTTTTGATTCCAAGGTATTTGTGAAAGATGTATATGTCACGGCATCTGTGCCTGGAAGTTTCTCCGACAATTTCTTCTGCATACTTCCTAATGTTACACAAACAATAGTGTTTGAACCTGAAGAAGAAGATAAGAGAAATGTCAAGTTCAGTTTCCAGATGTTGAATTGATACTCATAAAAAAAGCGACCTAAGTCGCTTTTTTTTATTTAATCTAATTTCAGAACTGCCAGGAACGCTGATTGCGGCACTTCTACGCTGCCGATTTGTCGCATTCTCTTCTTACCGGCTTTCTGTTTCTCGAGGAGTTTTCTCTTACGACTGACGTCGCCGCCGTAACATTTTGCGGTAACGTCTTTACGAACCTGACGTACAGTCTCTCTCGCGATAATCTTGGCACCGATAGATGCTTGGATGGCAATGTCGAACTGATGTCGTGGAATTAGTTCCTTCAGCTTCTCACACATCTTACGTCCAAAGGCGTATGCGTTGTCGCGGTGTATCAATGTTGACAAAGCGTCAACGACTTCACCGTTTAACATAATATCTAATTTCACCAAACTGGCTTGCTGATAACCTGCGATATGATAGTCGAAGGAAGCATAACCTTTTGATATGGATTTTAACTTGTCATAGAAGTCGAAAACGATTTCACTCAGTGGCATCTGGAATTTCAACTCTACGCGGTCTGTAGTGAGGTAAGTCTGATTCATGAGGACACCGCGTTTGTCGATACATAGTTTCATGATGGAACCTACGAATTCGTTCTTTGTGATAATCTCAGCAATGATGAAAGGTTCGTCGATATGGTCTAGTTTCGTCACTTCTGGAAGTCCGCTAGGGTTGTGAACGTCAATTACTTCTCCGTCGGTGAGATAAGCCTTGAATGAAACGTTAGGAACAGTCGTGATGACATCCATGTTGAATTCGCGGTCGAGACGTTCTTGGACGATTTCCATGTGGAGAAGTCCTAAGAAACCGCAGCGGAAGCCGAATCCCAATGCTGCTGATGACTCTGGTTCCCATACCAAAGAAGCGTCGTTGAGCTGTAATTTCTCTAATGAGGCACGTAGCTCTTCATAGTCGTCGGCACTGACAGGATATACACCTGCGAAGACCATCGGCTTCACGTTCTCAAAACCTTCTATAGGTTTGTCGCAAGGACGATCGACATGCGTAATAGTATCACCGACCTTAACTTCAGAAGATGTCTTTATGCCTGAGATGATATAACCTACGTTACCAGCAGAGAGCTCGTCTTTAGGAACCTGCTTTAGTTGAAGCACACCGATTTCATCGGCATGATACTCCATCTTCGTGGCAAAGAATTTAACGAGTTCGTTGGTCTTTATGGTTCCGTTGATGATACGGAAATAGGCTATAATGCCTCTATATGAGTTGAATACCGAGTCGAAGATAAGAGCCTGCAACGGAGCGTCAGGGTCGCCTTTCGGTGCGGGAATTCTGTTGACTATGGCTTCTAGTATTTCTTCAATGCCTATGTTGTTACGTGCGCTGCAACGTAATATATCAGAACGGTCGCAACCTATCAAATCAACGATCTGGTCTTCCACCATCTCAGGATTGGCACTGTCCATGTCAATCTTGTTGATGATAGGGATTATCTCAAGGTCATGGTCAAGAGCCATATAGAGGTTTGATATTGTCTGAGCCTGAATGCCTTGAGTGGCATCTACAACTAACAACGCACCTTCACATGCTGCAATGGAACGTGATACCTCGTATGAGAAATCGACATGACCTGGAGTGTCAATCAAATTTAATGTATAGTTGATACCTTCTTTTACATAATTCATCTGTATGGCGTGGCTCTTGATGGTGATGCCGCGCTCTCTTTCCAAGTCCATGTCATCAAGAACTTGGTTGACCAACTCCTTCTGTGACAAGGTTTTGGTGTTCTCTAATAGCCTGTCCGCCAAGGTGCTCTTGCCATGGTCAATGTGAGCTATGATGCAAAAATTTCTAATCTTTTCCATATAGCTGCAAAAATAAGAAAAAAAACGTGTTGTCAATCAAAAAATAAATGTAAATTTGTGGACTTTTTGTAAACAAAATTTAAAAAATAGATGTTAAAATAGTTTATTAACCCATAAATATTATATATCATGGCAAAAATTAAAGTAGGTATTAACGGCTTCGGACGTATCGGCCGTTTCGTTTTCAGAGCAGCTCAAACACGTAATGACATCGAAATCGTAGGTATTAATGACCTTTGTCCTGTTGACTATTTGGCATATATGTTGAAATATGACACAATGCATGGTCAATTCGAAGGCACTATAGATTTTGACGTGGAGAAGAACCTTCTCATCGTTAATGGTAATAACATCCGTATCACAGCAGAAAAAGATCCTGCAAATTTGAAATGGGATGAAGTAGGCGCAGAATACGTTGTTGAGTCAACAGGATTGTTCCTTTCAAAAGACAAGGCAGAAGCTCATATCAAAGCTGGAGCTAAATATGTTGTGATGTCAGCTCCATCAAAAGACGATACTCCAATGTTTGTATGTGGCGTTAACGAGAAAACATATGTTAAAGGAACTCAATTCGTTTCAAATGCTTCTTGTACAACAAACTGCTTAGCTCCTATAGCTAAAGTTTTACATGATAATTTCGGTATCGTTAATGGTTTGATGACAACAGTTCACTCAGCTACAGCTACTCAGAAGACTGTCGATGGTCCATCATTAAAAGACTGGCGTGGTGGTCGTGCTGCATCAGGCAATATTATCCCTTCATCAACAGGCGCTGCAAAAGCTGTAGGTAAAGTTATACCTGAATTGAATGGAAAACTTACAGGTATTTCAATGCGTGTTCCTACATTAGACGTATCTGTCGTTGACCTTACAGTAAACCTCGCAAAACCAGCCTCAAAAGAAGCTATCTGCAAAGCTATGAAAGAAGCTTCAGAAGGTGAACTCAAAGGTGTTCTCGGCTACACAGAAGACGCTGTGGTTTCATCAGACTTCTTGGGCTGCACATTGACATCAATCTTCGATGCTAACGCAGGCGTATATCTCACAGATACATTCGTAAAGGTAGTTTCATGGTATGACAATGAAATAGGCTACTCAAATAAAGTATTAGACCTCATCGCTCACATGGCTACAGTTAATGGCTAATGGCAAAAGGCTAAAGACTAAAGAAAAAGAGAGCTGCTATGAAAAAATGGCGGCTCTCTTTTTTGTTTAAATGTCTGAATATGACAAAACTGGAATGTATCGCCACCGCCAAAGTGATATTTATCATGGTCTGATATAGTCATCGCCATGTTCAAAAACCTCAGTTAAAAAAAATTAATATTTCCTATTGCATTTGGAAAAAAAGCATATTAACTTTGCAGTTTAAAACGCAGAACAAATATGTACTATCCCGATACCTATTCCATTGAAGAGCAGCAAGAGCTCGATAAGCAATATCAGATATTGCTTGATTCTTGGACATCTAATAAAGATGAGGCTGAGATTGAACACCTTAGAAAAGCATTCGAGTTTGCTGCCCTCGCTCATAAAGATGCTCGTCGTAAATCTGGTGAGCCTTATATCTTTCATCCTATAGCCGTAGCTGTGATAGTGGCGAAAGAGATTGGAATGGGTCCTACTTCTATCATCAGTGCTCTTCTGCACGATGTGGTGGAAGATACTGAATATACAGTGGAATTTATTAAGGAAGAGTTCGGGACTAAAGTCGCTAGAGTGGTGAAGGGCCTTACTAAACTTAGCGGTATAGATTTCCAAAATAGTATCGAGAGTATTCAGGCTGAAAACTATCGTAAAATAGTGAATACCATGGCGGAAGATGTAAGAGTAATCCTGGTAAAACTAGCCGATAGACTCCATAACATGAGAACTCTTGACTCAATGGCTCATCATAAACAGCTGAAAATAGCATCAGAAACGCTTTCATTCTATGCTCCTCTGGCTTATCGTCTCGGTCTTTATGCCATAAAAATGGAATTGGAGAACCTTTGTCTGAGATATATTAACCCGCAGGTGTATAATTCTATATCCAAACAGCTGGATCTCATAAGAGAAAGCAAAATTAAGGAGCTAGAGGAATTTGCAGCTCCAGTTCTCGATGAACTGAATAAAATAGGTATTAAAGCCAGATTTAAAATATTGGAACGAACCCAAAGCGGTATTTGGGAAAGAATGAATAAATTCGGATTGTCATTAGATGAGATCTATGATGTCTATGTGCTCCGTTTTATCATCGACTGTCCACTGGAGATGGAGAAAATCCAATGTTGGCAGACCTTCGGTGTCTTGACGATGTTTTATCGCCCTAATAACTCCAAACTACGCGACTGGTTATCTTTTCCGAAGACAAACGGCTATGAATCAATTCATGCCGTATTTATGAGTAAGCAAGGTAATTGGATTGAAACACAGATACGTACAGAGAAAATGGACCTCGTGGCTGAGAAAGGTTTCATGGTTTATCTAAAATATAAAAACGATCCTAACTTCGCTGAAAACAGTCTCGCAGGCTGGCTCGATAAGGTTAAAAAACTCATCGATTCCGATAGCTCATCAGCTATAGAATTCCTTAACAGCTTTAAACTTGACCTCTTCAATGATGAAATATTCGTCTTTACCCCTAAAGGCGATATAGTATGTTTGCCTAAGGGCGCTACAGTACTCGATTTCGCCTACGCAATTCATAGCGAGATAGGAAACCGTTGCATAGGCGCTAATGTCAATAAAAAACTTACTTCCGTTGAATATATTCTCAATATGGGCGACCAAGTCGATGTCATAACATCTGATTTCCATGTGCCTCAAGATAGATATTTCGACTTCCTGGTCACATCCCTTGCTAAATCAAGACTTAAAGCTGGTATCAAAGAGTATAGAAAGACTTTTAAGGAAGAAGGTAAACGCAAACTGCAAGAGATATTTGAAAAGCTAAATGTTGACTTTAGCAAACAAAATAGAAATTATGTGGCTGAAAAAGCCAATCTCTCCGGAAAAACCGACTTGTACTATTATGTGGCTATAGACAAGATCAAGTATCAAGATATAGAACCATTTTTCAAAGATGAGAACTCTAATAATTCAGCTAATCTTCTGCTGAAGATCTTTACTTTAGGACTATTGGGCAACACGCATAAGAATGAAGATAATATCAAAGATCTAGGATATTCAATATCAACATGTTGTAACCCTATACCTGGAGATGATGTCGTGGCTATAACATTCCCCAATCAGCCTGTACAGATCCATAGACCCGACTGTCCTCATGCTATCGATCTCATGGCGAAATACGGAAAGAATATCGTTAAAGGTAAATGGCAGCTTACCGAAGATTTCTCCTTTATGGCGACATTGAGAATTTCGGGAGTAAATAAGATGGGCTTCGGCGCACAACTGTTCTCTGTCCTTAGTGGAAAATTCCATCTCGATCTCTATTCTATCAAAATGCAAAGTGAAGGCGGAATGGTCGATGTGACAGTCTCTTTCTATGTTAATAATCTTAAACAATTAGAAGAAATCATCGATGAAACGAAAAAAATGGATCTGGTGAAGAAAGTCGTCCGTCTCGAAAGAAATGCTTAAGCTCCATTATAGAAAATTAATTTTCGTTTTTTGTCTTTTTGTTTATAGTTTTTTACTAACTTTGACCGCTAAATAAATGTACTTCCTACATGAGCTCTAGTTCGGGAGCAGTATTTAGCCTAATTTTAGTAAATAATTATAAATCAATAGTATAACTATGGCAAAAATTGATTTGCTTCTTGGATTGCAGTGGGGCGACGAAGGAAAAGGTAAGGTAGTCGATGCTCTCACACCTCATTATGATATTGTAGCACGTTTTCAAGGTGGCCCTAACGCCGGTCATACCATAGAATTCGACGGTAAGAAGTTTATCTTGCATACAATACCTTCAGGCATTTTTAATGACAATTGTATCAATGTTATAGGAAATGGCGTTATTATCGATGCTAAAATCTTTAAAGATGAGATAGATACTCTGGCAGCTAGTAATGTGGATATAAAAGATAGCTTGTTGATATCTAACAAAGCTCATCTCATCACCCCTACGCATCGTGCCCTTGACGCGGCTAATGAAAACGCTCTCCAAAAAAATAAAATTGGCTCTACCTTGAAAGGTATAGGCCCGACTTATACCGATAAAACTGCCAGAAGAGGTTTACGTATCGGTGATATTTGCTCTGATGACTTTAGAAATCGTTATGAGAATCTAAAGAGAATTCATCTGGAACAAATCAGAAACCTTAATTTCGATATGGATACTCTTCTTCTCGATAAAATGCCTTTCGAAGAGTACGAGAAAACATGGTTTGAAGCTATTGAATTCTTGAAACAATTCCAATTTATTGAAAGTGAGTATTTTATCAATAAGGCTCTTGATGAAGGAAAACGTATCCTTGCAGAAGGTGCTCAAGGCAGTCTTCTCGATGTGGATTTCGGAAGCTATCCTTTCGTTACATCTTCTTCAACTATAGCTGCCGGAGCATGTTCAGGTCTAGGTGTCGCACCAAGCAGAATAGGTAAAGTGTTCGGTATCTTCAAAGCTTATTGCACTCGCGTGGGAACAGGTCCTTTCCCAACAGAATTATTCGACGAGGTTGGTGAAAAGCTACGTAAAAACGGACATGAATTCGGCTCTACAACAGGTCGCCCTCGCCGTACAGGATGGCTCGATCTGCCTGCTCTTAAATATGCTGTCATGCTTAACGGTGTTACAAACCTCATGATGATGAAATCTGATGTCATGGACGACTTCCAGGAGATAAAAGTAGCTACCGCTTATAACTACAAAAACAATGAAATAGATTATCTTCCTTTCGACGCTTGTACTCAGACAATGACTCCTGTCTTAAAGACAATGAGAGGCTGGAATCAGAAAATTGAAAACAAAATCCCTCGCGACCAGGAAAACTATATAGAATATATAGAAAAATATGTCGGCGTGCCAATAACATTGGTGTCTTATGGGCCTGATCGTAACGAAGTTATTGAAAGACCAGCTAAATATTCACTTTAATGCCATTTGTTTATGAAAAAGATAAATCTGATTGTTCTCGTATTCTTATCTCTAGGAATCTTATTCTCTTGTTCTGACAATAATGAGACTCATTTCATCAGTGATGCGCAGCAACGTGCCGATGTTGAAAATGATCTTCAGGAAAGAATGTCACTACTCCCTAATGGCGATCTGTTCAGTATCTTAGATGACGAGATGCATCTATATGAAAAGGAAGCTCTTCAGTTTTTGTATGCTTATATGCCTCTAAGTGATGTGACTGACTATAGCGGTGAGTATTACCTTAATAATATAAGGGCTGCATATAAAGCTAAGGAAGAGATGCCATGGGGAAAAGAAATTCCTGAACGGGAGTTTAACCATTTCGTCCTGCCAGTAAGAATTAATAACGAAAACCTTGATGACTCTCGTTTTGTCTTCTATGACGAGTTGAAAGACAGAGTTAAAGATTTATCTTTGAATGACGCTGTATTGGAGATTAATCACTGGTGTCATGAGAAAGCGAACTATAAAGGCTCCGATTCCAGAACAAGTTCTCCTTTGGCAACGGTCAAGACCTCATGGGGTCGTTGTGGTGAGGAATCGACTTTCTTGGTTGCAGCTCTCAGAGCCATGTGTATCCCTGCTCGTCAGGTCTATACTCCTCGTTGGGCACACTGCGACGATAATCACGCTTGGGTAGAGGCGTACGTTGACGGGGAATGGCATTTCTTAGGTGCCTGTGAACCAGAACCTGTGCTCGATCTGGGTTGGTTTAACGCTCCAGCTTCTCGTTGCCTCCTCCTACATACTCGTGTGTTCGGACGCTATTATGGACCTGAAGAAGTGATTGAAAGAACCGCTAACCATACCGAGATTAATGTGGTGTATAATTATGCCCTGACATCGAAAATGACCGTTAAAGTCGTTGATAATAAGGGTAATATTGTTCCAAATGCTAAGGTGCAATTCAAAATCTATAACTATGCTGAGTTTAATACTGTGGCAGTAAAATATACTGATGAGAATGGAGAGACATGGATGACCGCCGGTAATGGCGATATGCTTGTTTATGCTTCTAAAGACGGTAAATTCGGCTTCCAAGAAATGCCTTTCGGCAAAACAAACCAAGTCGTTATAACTTTGGATAAAGAAAATGGTAGCGAGATGATAGTGGAATACGATATCACTCCTCCTGCCGAAAATGCTAAAATGCCAGAAGTCACTGCAGAAATGCGTGCTGAAAACGACAGACGCTTTGCATACGAAGACTCGTTAAGAAACGCTTATATAGCCTCATTTCCAAGAGATATAGACGATAAAGAAATCTTAACATTGATAGAAAAATCTTGGGGTAACTATCAAACTATTTTAGATTTTATCGCTTATGCGGAAAATATCAACAAACGTCAGATAGCTATTAATCTCCTTAAGCAAATTAGCGATAAAGACTTACGTGATGTTACTATGGATGTACTCGTAGATAACCTGGACTATTCCGTAGATGGTGAAGGCGATATTTATAATGCCTATATCCTTAATCCTCGCGTATCTAACGAGATGATAAGACCTTATAAGAAAACATTGTCAGCTTATTTCGATAAGACTCAAATAGAGAAGTTTAACGACAATCCTCAAGATCTCGTTGAATGGGTGTCAGACAATATATCTGTTAATAACAAAATGAATGTCCGTAATATCCCTATGCTCCCTACAAGTGTGGTGAAATCAATGGTGACAGATGCTCGTTCAAGAGGTATTTTCTTTGTGTCAATGGCTAGATCGTTAGGTATAGCTTCTCGTATAGATCCGGTAACTGCAAAAGTACAATATATGAAAGATAATCAATGGATCGATGTTAATTTCGAAGCCGTTGAGACTGACATAGTGCCAACACAACAAGGATCCTTGATGGCAAAATATACGCCAAGCTCTGCCTTGACGGATCTTCGCTATTACACCCATTTTTCTATAAAGAAATTTGATGGCGAGAACTTTAACCTTTTGGCTTATGATGCTAAAGATCCAGGAATGGATGTAGGTGAACAATATTCTACATTATTTGAAAATGGACTCTCTCTCGACCCTGGATATTATGTTATGACTACCGGAACACGCTTGTCAGATGGCAGTTCTCTTACTAGAATGACATTCTTTAATATTGAATCGGGAAAGACAACAGATATCGATTTGGTTATGAGAGAACCCGAAAAAGGACTCAGAATCATTGGTAATTTTAACTCGGAAAACAGATATATGCCTGTGAATGAGACCGAGGACAAAAGTCTCTTGCAAACATCAGGACGTGGTTTCTATGTGTTAGGTCTCTTGGACGGTGGCAGTGAACCGACGACACACGCGATGCAAGACATAGCTTTGGTAAAAGAAGAACTCGATAAGTGGGGTAGAAGTTTCATATTCTTATTCCAAAATGAAGAACATAAGAAGAATTTTGAGCTAAAGAACTTCCAAGGACTTCCACAGAATACCACATTTGGTATTGAGGACGGATCTATGTTAAATGAGATAGTGAAAGGAATGCGATTACAAAACAAAAACCTTCCGATATTTATCATTGCAAATACACAAAATGAGATAGTGTTTATATCGCAGGGATATACTATTGGACTAGGAGAGCAATTGACAAAAATCATTAACGAGATTTAAATCATTTCGTCCCTGAAATCCAGCATTTCACCCCTTATTTCGAAATTTCGCCCCGTATTTTGAAATTTCGTCCCAGTGTGCTGACCTGCTGATGATACCATTCTAAAGGTGATGTCTATACAATATCTCGGGAAATGACGCCGAGTTGGCTGTGGATACTATGCTCAACAACCTGCGTAATCTTATCGCTATTGAGGGCAACGAGAGGTTCCTCAGCCAAGGCGAGGCTCGCAACGGAAAACTCTTGGAACAGATGAAGTTCCGCATGATGGATCTGCTTCAGCTTCTTATACTTTAGGTCCGATTAAATGGTTCTTGGATAAGGAAAGTCTTAAGAAAGGTTATGAAGAGATAACCGCCGATTTGGACGAGAGCGAAAAGAGAATCGTTGAGTAGCGCGTTCAGCTGTGCGATGTGGATAATCCGAAATTGAATGATATTGACTACGGAAATTCCGATGAAATATACCATATCATAATGAACGTATCTGACAGTTATGATGAAAAATTGGTACGTGAGTTTGCTGTTGAATTAACTAAAAAGATTCAGGAACGATTTTATATAGGCTGGCACTAAATACCGCAGGAATATAATCGTTTAAGAGGATATATGCTTCTGCATAAATTGGAGAATCATCAAAGCACCGCAATTTGTGATAGATTACATTATCATTCATGAATTATGCCACACCGTCATAATGAACCACACAGCAAAATTCAAGACCTTGCTTCGTTCCCACTGCCCCAATTGCGACCAAACCCAAAAACTGGTTAGATAAATATGGCAATAGCCTATAATATAGTTTTCTATTACTCTAATTCTTCCAATAACTCTAATTATTCTAATCTCTCCAATTCCTCCCATTAAAAAAATCCCAATCCCAACCCTCCATTAATAAAATAATCCCTATCTTTGCAAAACTATTATTACTCCAATCACTCCAATTACTCCAATTAAATTTTATAACCCTCAACCCCAAAAAACCATGAAACCATTCATTCAATTAAAAGGAAATTACAAAAGCCTTATTGCATACCAAAAAGCAGAATGCATCTATGACATCACTTACTATTTCGCCCACAAATACTTCTCCAAAGGCGACCGCACCATCGACCAAATGGTACAAGCCGCAAGAAGCGGAAAACAAAACATAGTGGAAGGTAGCAGTGCGGCAACCACATCTTCTGAGACGGAAATAAAGTTGTATAATGTTGCCAGAGCAAGTCTGCAAGAGCTACTCATAGATTATGAAGACTATCTCAGAGTAAATAACTGTCAGCAATGGGATGTAAATTCCGACAAAGCGAAACGAGCTCGCGAAGCATGCACGAAACATAATGATTCCACATATTATAGAAATGCCATACAAAAAAGAAGCGCAGAGACGATAGCGAATATCGCCATAACCCTCATACACCAAGAAGACGTCTTCTTACGAAAGATGATAGAAAAAAGGAAAAACGACTTCCTCAAAGAAGGCGGAATCAGAGAACAAATGACCGCCGCCCGCCTTGAATATAAAAAAAACAACCCCAAAAAATAAACCACCCCAATCACTCCAATTACTCTCATTCCTACAATTACTCCAATAAGATTTCTACACCCTCAAAAACTCTCATAAACAACCTGATTTTCCCATAAACATGAAAAAATAAAATTGTTACTATTTTATTAAAAATCTCAAAGTTTTTTTATAAATTTGCGATTTGTTATTAAAATGAATAATAGGCTGTGAACAATGAGTATTGAGCAACGGACAAATGCAGTAGTCCCAAGGCTTATGACTCAAAGCTCATAGCTCAAAGCTCAATAAAATGGAATACAATTATTTAAAATCGGAAATAAGAGAAAACGGCGTCTGTGTCCTTACAGTGTCGGCTCCTAAGTCGTTGAACGCCTTGAACTCGAGAATTTTAAGCGAGATAGATTATTTCGTTACAAACATCGACTTGTCGGAAATCAAAGCTCTGATTCTTACAGGCGACGGTGAGAAGGCATTCGTAGCTGGCGCCGACATCGCTGAGATGAAAGACAAGAACGCTGCCGAAGCATTAGAGTTTGCCCGTCTTGGAGCAGCAGCTTTCAAGAAGTTGGAAGACCTTGAAATACCTACAATCGCCGCCGTCAACGGTTTCGCTCTCGGCGGAGGCTGCGAACTCGCCATGGCTTGCGACATACGCATCGCTTCTACCAACGCTAAATTCGGTCAGCCTGAAGTAGGTCTCGGCATCATACCAGGATTCTCAGGAACATACCGTCTTCCAAAACTCGTCGGCCCTTCTTACGCTAAAGAACTCATCTACACAGGCAAGCTCATCGACGCACAAGAAGCACATCGCATCGGTCTCG
>SUWT01000138.1 GCA_015061335.1 Lentimicrobiaceae bacterium
TCAGATAAGACTTTGTTAAATACTTTATTTGAGCATGACAATTGCGTTTCCATAAAACCATTCTATTACATAAATAACGAAGGATTTGATAACTATACAGAAATAGTCCAAAACATATCAAGAAATTTTACAGATATGAAACTAATGAGAGACAGAGTCGTTAATAAAACTTTTTGCAAAACATTAGAATAAGTATAATTTAGCCATGCTCAACAAATACCTCCATCAATTTTCAAACTTGCATCGCAACAAATTAAAGGGCGAGATTGCTCCGCATAAGCCGATAATGCTTCTGAGCGTAATGGATTTGATAGAAGCTGGTTTTATCACTTCAAATAAAATAGAGTTTTCTGAAATGTTAGAAGAGCGTTTCAAAAGTAACTGGAAACGTTATGTGAAAACGGATTCGGTGTTTAAGCCTAACGCCGGCACTCCGTTCTGGCATCTGAATTATGAGCCTTTCTGGCGTCTCGTTCCTTTCTGTGGCGGAGAGGAGACTCTCGCTCAGTTAAAGAAGTCGAATCCTTACTCCTCTGGAACAATACGGAAAAACATCCGCTACGCTGAAATCGACAGCGAACTTTTTGAGCTTATGAAAGATGTGGTTGGAAGGAAGGAGTTAAAACAATGCATAATGCATAATTAGAATTTAAAGTCTAAAGATGAAAGTCTATAGTCTAAAGGGTTGTATAAATGCTTACAGCTCATAGCAAAATATCGAACCCAAAGTCTGTTGACTGTTGTCTTAAAATCCTTTAACATAACTTTCTTAATTTCATTAACATTCATGTTAAAAATTAAAAAAGCACCCAGCTGGGAACTTGAGTGCTTTTCGTCATTTGAGAAAATTGAAATGTATAACCAAAACCGTATGTAATACAATCGAGGGTAAGATTTTGTTCAAAGAGGAAATAAAAAGAATTATCAAAGATAAAATCATAAATTACTCGCAAAGCAATTTATAGAAGTTTCCTTAATAGATTTTAAGGAATATTGTTAATGATTTATTAAGAGAATGTTAAAATGCTTGAATGTTGAAAAAATCTGAGATGACCGACTGTATTAGATTTTTATTTGTATAACTTTGCGATAAATAACCAAAATTAAGATTTATGGAAAATAGAAATAACATTATCCCGTCAAACTTTTCTGATGAATATAGGTCGTGGTTTGTTGGACTGAAACAGCAAATCAGGCAGAGTCAGATTAAGGCCTCTATTAAGGTGAATACTGAACTGCTGAAACTTTATTGGCGGATGGGAAAAGAAATCTCTGAAAAACGCATGGACTCAAAATGGGGGACGGGTTTCTTTGATAAATTAAGTCAAGACCTGAAAAGAGAATTTCCTGATATGTCCGGTTTTTCTGCGACTAATATTAAATATATGAAACGGTTTTATATATTTTATAATCAATATGATATAATTCGTCAACAACTTGTTGACGAATTGGAAAGTAATATTTTCGAGATACCTTGGGGACATAGTATTTATATTATCTCAAAGTGCAGGACTATTGATGAAGCGTTGTTTTATGTTAACCAAACAATAGATAATGGTTGGAGTCGTGCTATTCTTGAACATAATATTGATTCTGACTTGTATAAACGAAAGCGTAATGCTATCAGCAATTTTTCAAATGTATTACCTGATATTCAAAGTGATTTGGCTAATCAAATATTGAAAGATCCATATAACTTTGATTTTCTAACAATGACAAATGATTATAACGAGAAAGAACTTGAAAAAGCACTGACAGATAATATTACAAACTTTTTGTTGGAATTGGGAAAAGGATTCGCGTATGTAGGAAAACAGATACAACTAGAAGTCGGAGGAAAGATGTTCTTTACAGATTTGCTGTTTTATCATTTAGAGTTACGATGTTTTGTTGTCATTGAATTGAAAAACAGATATTTCGATCCATCATTTTTAGGTCAGTTGAATTTTTATGTTAGTGCAGTAAATCATATAATGAAAAAAGAGACTGATTCTCCAACGATAGGATTGTTGATTTGTAAAACGAAGAATAATGTTGTGGCGCAATATGCTCTTGAAACTACAAAATTGCCGATAGGGATTTCTGAATATGAATTAAATCGATTGATGCCAGAGAATTTTAAATCATCGTTGCCGACAATAGAAGAAATTGAAAATCAGTTAAAAGATTAAAAAAGCACCTAGCTGGGAACTTGAGTGCTTTTCGTTATTTGAGAAAATTGAAATGTATAACCAATACCGTATATAATACAATTGAGAGTAATATTTTGTTCAAAGAGGAAAGAGTTTTTTATAATATCGGTAATTAATATTTCTCTCTCTCGCAGAGACGCAGAGTTACGCTGAGATCTTTTCTAAATTCTTTGCGTACTTTGCGCCTTTGCGAGGAATTATTATCCCCAGTTCCTGTCCCCAGTTCCCGTTCCCAGTTCCCGTCCCCAGTTCCCAATTCCTAATTCCTAATCTTTTCGTGGATTCTCTCTGTCAGCCTGAAGAAGTTAGGCACGAATAAGGTTCCGAAGATAGTGTTTGTCAGCATGCCGAATACTACCGCAGCTCCAAGTGCAATTCGTGCTTCTGCGCCGGCACCGCTCGCAAATAAAAGCGGCAACACTCCGAGGATGAACGCCAACGAGGTCATCAGAATAGGTCTTAACCTCACGCGTCCTGCTTCTATGGCAGAGTCGTCGATGCTCATGCCACTCGCTCTATATTCAACGGCGAACTCTACAATAAGGATGGCGTTCTTCGCCGATAAGGCTATCAACAAAATGATACCGATTTGTGAATAAATACTTATCGGCAACGACATTATTATACATCCTGCCACGACTCCTA
>SUWT01000054.1 GCA_015061335.1 Lentimicrobiaceae bacterium
CATTGTCGGGCAGATCCACGTAAATAGCCTGATCGATTCTGCCTTTACGCAGCACCGCCGGGTCTATGGCGTCGATACGATTTGTCATCGCCACAACAAAGATGTTTCTCTCCGCGCAGTTGTTAAGTTGTGTAAGGAACTCCGCCACTTCATCGGCTTGGTTGTCGTTCTTGTCATTTTTGTCGCGTCTCGGCACCAAGGCGTCGAACTCGTCGAACACGAGAAGCACCCCGCATTTGTTCTTCTTAGCTGTTTTTTCGCAACGTTTGAACAAGTCGGCGATCAGTTTCTGTGAACCGTGGATGTAGATATTCCCTAAATCACTGGGCTTGACCATACAATACATCATGCCGCATTCCTCCGCCAACTTCCTTGAGATGAAAGTCTTGCCGTTGCCTGGAGGTCCCCACAAGAGCATCCCGTTAGGAGGCGTAATCTTATATTGTCTCGCCAACTCCGCGTTTTTAAAGATATCGATAAAGTTCCTGGTCAGCATACTTTTAAGATGAGACATCCCAGCCACATCTTTGAAGCCGTTTCCCTTAACACGTTCTATCTTCAGATTAATCTCAGGTTGAGTCGGAGCCTGCTGCTTGAAAGGATCGTACGATTCGTCTTCATCGTCATCACAGTCTTCTTCATTTTCTTTTTCATTTTCTTCTGCTTTCTTATTTTCATGTGTCAAATAGAATTTTTCTACAGTATAATGTTCAGAGATATCTATCCCAAGATAGTCTTCTATCAACATACAGAACTCTTCTATTGAACTAAAACGCGATGAAGGTTTCACGGCAATAGCCTTTTGCACGATATACTTAATCTCTTCGGGAATATCGAGTACAGGCTCTTGTTGTCGGATCGACTTTATAAAACCTTTCAATGTAATGTCTTTATTCTCATCGATGACCGACTGCCACGGATGTTTGCCTTGAAGACATATCGCCAAGACCACGCCAAGAGAGAAAATATCGGTTGTGATATTATATCTTCCGAGTAATGTCTCAGGAGCGCGAAAGAATTTCGATTGAATGTCGGTATCGAATGTCGGATTACCCTGACTTGAGTTAGAGACGCATTCCATTCCCGAGAGATGAAATTCGGGCAGACCGTCTTTTCCTTCCGACACTTTGATGGTGTCACAATTTATATTATTATGACAGCTACCATCTAATGCGATTGACAGCTTGTCGACATTAATGAGAAGCTTGCGAAACTGATGCAAGACGACATCAACATCGGAATCGACTATCATCTTCAGAGAGCCGGAAAGCGGCGAGGCATCCGTTCTTTCTACCGCCATCCATGCTATACAGAGATCATCAACCTCATATCTTCCGCCATTGATATATTTTGGCAGGCAATCGGCAGAAGGTCTCATAAGCATGTTAAACTCAGGGATTATTTCAGCCACATAACATTCCGGCAATGATTTCAAGTCGTATACTATTATATCGCAATAGTTATCGTAAAGATCTTTAGCACGATAAACCTCACGGTAAGTAGAACTTTTTTCTATCATCTCGAGAATGATAAAACCTTCAAAATATATGTTCTGTTTTAATATCATGGTATGTTGTTTTTTTAGTTATTCAATAAAGTACCGAGTAATATTTATTTTTTCTATGTAATCTTGATGAGAAATGAAAGTTGTTTATCATGTTTTTATCTTCGTTATAGGATTACCATAAAGATCAAGGATACCGAACCGACCTTTTTTCGATGCCATGATGAAGTTTTGTTCTATATGAACCTTGTCGTATTCCAGCGGAACAAGAATCTTACACGCAACATCAATGACTCCATATTTTCCATTCATTTCAATGACAAACAAATTCACTTCATTGTAATAACTAACGCTGTCGTAATCAAAAGGTACAACCATTGTCCCATATTTGTCAATAACTCCTGTTTTACCATTTTTTTTAACAATAGTAAATTCATCATCGTAGCTATGGATCTCATCGTATATGCAAGGAACTGCCGTATTTCCCTCAGAATCGATACACCCAAATTTTCCATTAAGTTGCACCTCAAAATAACCATTACGAATACCATATTCATATATATCATCATAAATACAATCAGTCAACATTTTTCCGTCACTATTCACGAGTCCGTATTTGCCATCAAAGCTGACAACATATTTATCCAATACTTGATTAATATAATCATAGCCGTTCACTAAGATTATTCTATTTTCCAAGTCATACAAGGCTATCTTACCATTAACTATAACCTCTGCAAATCCATTTCTCAATTTCCACTCATAATCATAGCAACATGGCACCTTCACCTCCCCATCTTTTCCTATGACACCATATTTTTGATTCTGCATAATTACCGCATAGCCATCTTTAAAGCTATCAATGTAATCATATATGCATGGAATAATTTCATTTCCACACTTGTCAATACAACCATATTTCCCATCAAGTTTGACTTTAGCTACACCACCCTCAAACAAGTACACTTCATCATATACACATGTGAGAGTAGTTTTATCATACAAATTGAAGAAACCAGCTTTTTCATTAATTTTGATTATAGCAAAGTCCTCATTAAATTCCCATGGAGAATCATATACACATGGAATAATCTCCTCTCCTTTTTTATTAATTATTCCATATTTTCCGTTTCTCATAGCGGATGAATAATAATTCCGACCGAATTCGATTATACGGTCATAAATACAAGGAATCACTTCCTTGCATCTCTTGTCAATATATCCGAACTTACCGTTACGGCTGACATACCAAATATCCTCAGAACAACAGAAATAATCACAGTCATAAACACAAGGTATTTTATCATTACCGTCCGGATCGACATAACCCCATTTGTCGTTTTTACATACAAGTGCAGATCCATCTTTGTTAAGTTTCACATCATCATAAATACATGGGACTATATCCTTACCAAGATTGTTAACTACACCATGTTTGCCATCTCGCACAACATTCACATAACATCTATTAAAATCCAATATTCCATCATATACAAATGGTATCACCACATTGCCATTCTTGTCGATAAGACCAAATTTACCATCCTTTTTCACGCCTGCAAATCCATTGCTAAAGCCATAATATACTATATCATCATAGGAAAAATCTATCACAAGATTTCCTATTGTATCAATGAAGCCCCATTTGCCATTTTTCTTGGCAGCAGCTAAACCTTCCATGAAATCATAACAATCTTCATATTGACATTTTATAACTTCATGTCCATACTTGTTGATAAATCCACTCTTACCATTGCATCTAACACGAGTCAAGCCATCAGTCCAATAGCAATTCAAATATTCATCATGATTTGTGTATCGTAATACTAGTTTATCTATTTGTGCAGTCATAATTCATTTATTAAATGTTATAGAATTGAGGAAATAATTTATATATACAGAATGAAGCAATCTTCATTTTCTATCATAGATTGTGGATGAAAAAATTACGTAATCATATACAAGTTTACAGCAACTATCATTTATAGCCTAAAAATAAAAGAAACCGCCTAAATTTTTGTTGTTAGACGGCATCTCTTTCATCCATTTTTCTACTGTTTATAGAATCTCATATTCAGTTCCGAACCATTCGTTGAGAGTGTCTTCCACCTTCATCATGATTTCGGGAGTGATTTTATCTTTAATCTTTTTATAGACGTAAAGCATTGCGGCACCGTCGTCTAACACACCTAATAATTTATAGACGCTTCTTGGGATAAGATCCATCGGCACTATGGTGTAGATGATTGCTGCATAGATGAGAACACGGTCGAGAGTTGATGTGTTATCATCTTGAAGCACATACCAGAACTGTAGTAATGGTGTAGCAGCCGCACGCCCGGCTTTGATAGCGTAAGGACGTATTTTTTTAAATAACTCATCGGCTTTCTCACGCCAATCGATGTTTTTTACTTTTTCCAAAAGAAAGCTGAAATCTTTTCCCATAATGAAATAAGCCAAAGCTGTGATGCAAATAATTGTTAACATGGTTTAAAAAGTTTCGATGATTGTATCTATATATATTTATAACTTTATTTTAACTTTTCGATTTTCGTTGACTTTATTTTCAACTTTTCTGAAAAAAGAATCAATTACTTCTTTAGGTAATCTTAAAACTACAAGTAATCTCATAATTTTACACCAAGGACAAACATCCTGGTTTACAGTTCCTTTTATCAAATATGTTCTATGTCCACAGATGTCACATTTTCCTGTAGGTTTATCAAAATCAATATCACTTAGATATGTAAAGATTTTGTTTATATTGAACAGTTTCATAATGTTGTTTATTTAAATTAGTATGTCTCTTGGTAAATGTATTTCTTATAGCTGCATACATGTACATGCAGCTATAATTTCTCCTATTTTGTTATTTTAAAACCCAGTTTAAGAATCAACTTTAAGGTCTCCACTGAAGTATCGCGATCATACTCTTTTTCAGTTTCTGGAAGTTGATTGTATGGGATCAAACAAGGATGTTGTTTTAGTTCATCGTTACGCTCTATCCCGTAGGACCATCCTTGATTAATACGATTTTGAGCCCATACTTCGTGTACATTTTCAGCCATCTTTTCGATGAGATCTGCAAGTTCTACTGGCAGATTCACGTCACTTGTGTCTAAAGGTTTAGGATTGTATGTTTTCATAGTTATCGTTATTTAAGAATCCATTTACCTAATCTGTATAGTCCATAACCAGCAGCTGCTATTGGAGCCACCGTTCCAATAATTGCCGCACCTGTTGCTATTACAGCTGCACCTCCTGCCACAGCACTTCCACCGCCAAGTGCTGCTGCTGTTGTACCTAAGACTGAGCATCCGGCCGTTGTTAATGCGCTTCCAACGCCAGTTGCACCAATTGTTGTTAATGCACTGCCTGCAGCAATTGTTGCTGCACCTGCTGTTGAACCTGCTGCTGCTGTTGCTGCTCCAACTGCAACTTTGCGAACTTTTGGATTGTGGAGCAAATGTGTTCCGAAATGTGCGATTGACATAATTTAATATTTTATAGATTAATATTTCTTTTACTTTAATGATAATTATGGAAGATAAAATCTAACAAATTGAGAAATATTATTTCAGACCTTTCTTCCGCAATAAGGACAGAATTCTGCATCGGCAGGTACTCTACTTCCGTCATTAGGGCAAAATTTGTATTGTTCTGGTTTGTAATTGCTCTGTGTGTTATTGTAAATCACCCTCTCGGCAATTTCAAGAGCCTTGTCATCGAGTTTGCTCTGTTGTACCAATCCCCAGATTTGTGTTATCATTACTGGCCATGCGACAAAAAGAGCTATAGCTGCAGGTATTGCTTGCAATCCGAAGATACCTACACCTGCTTCGAATTGAATCTTATTATCGCAAGGCTTCAATGATATTTTCAAAGCTGTCTTCATCCCTATGATAGCCTTGAACATACCACCCTTTGTGATGGATATGTCTTTGCCTCCAGACACTAAATCTTGGCTTGTAACCTCGTAACCATCTTTTCTGAATTCTTCCACGATTGCAGAACTGATGTTAGGAATCAATATTGGATTTCCGTATAACATCTTGTTTGTTTTGAATACGCCCATGATATTTTGTTTTTAATGTTAATTATTCTTTTTTATTTATAGATGCTTGCCGGCATAAAAATCTAATACCGAATCTAATTTTTTTAATTATTTGGCATCTTTTATAATCTCATCTATTTTATTTTTATTTTGTTTAATGACATCGTTTACAGATGATTTTAAATCATCACCGCTACCTTTACCTTTCTTTACCCAATTGACAATAGCCATTAGATAAATCCATGCTGCCGCAATCGTAGCACCATACATACTAGCCCCCATAATAAGAGAACCAGCCACAGTGCCAAAAAGCGGTATGTATTTTAATGCCGCACCTACACCAGTAAGAGCCAAGTTGCTTGTAAGATTCGCAACTACTGCTGAGCCTATACTTTTCATCATATTTTCACTGAACGAAATACCAAGTTTATTATTTATACGGACGTACATTGTCCATATATTAGCTGTCAAAGCAGCAACATCTAATCCACCGACGGGTATACATGAACTAGCTACAGAGAGACCAGCATGCATTTGAATACAATTAACGATTTCATCAGGGAGAGTACTTCTCATTTCTTTATCTAAACTTTTTACTGCCATAATTGCAACTGGATATAATGCAGGGTTCATAATGTTATATTTTTAATTGTTAATAATTTATTTATCGTCAGTTTATTTAAGAGAGTATTCGAGTTTTAATTATCTATATATTAATGTAAAAAAAGAGGCTGCATATTAACAACCTCATGAATGTTAATAAATTAGTTTTATAGTATAAATATTGACATCGAATCAGTTATCAATATAGATTATAACTCAATGTCCATATAAAAAAAGCCTTATAAGCATAGTGGACAAGATTCTATTGAGGATACGTTAGAATCAACAAATAACGAACTGAAGAACATAGCGCAGATTGAACATTCTATACACCGATCATTCTCAAAATTCATCGTCAACACCATCGCGGCATTAGCGGCTTATTGCTTCTTTCCGAAGAAACCTTCAATCAGGGTTGAACGTTGCCACGATAATCAATTAACACTATTCTAATCACTTACAAACAGCCCTATAAGGACGAAAGACAATAGGCAGGTGTAAAGTGGACCCCTGCCTATTATCTGTCACCATTTCAGGGTTGAAACTCATATGATGAAGATTAGTGCTTGATGACTGGATAGTTTCTTATATCAAACTAACGTTATTACTCTTTTCTTCACACCTTCCCTCCGCAGTGTTTACAATAATGCCAGCCGTTTTCTATGGGTTTGCCACAATGCGGACAACGTTTTACGTTATCTCCCAAAAGTAGGTATTGTTTGACAGATTTGTATTGTTCAGTTTTAGACCAATCAAGAATCTCACGCACTCTTACTGCGCTGAAAGGATGACTTTGTTCTGCAATAGCATATATCTGTAAAGCCTGATTCCAAAAGCCGTCTTTACGAATATCCTCGTATTTGTCGGCTTGTTTTGCCCATTCTTCTAAATTAATCTTACCAGTAATAGATCTTGGACCTCCTGATAAACGCGCCATTGTACTTGCCACTATCTCAGGACTCGTCACAATACTTGCAGCACGATCACACGACAATTCACTCTTACGCTGCCAATAATAAAATGCATATTTAATGGGGTCCGCAAGTTTGCCTAATAATCCAATAGAATCGGCACCTCCTAGTATATAACGTGCGACTGTATGATATAAAACATGATGACACAAAATATGCCCGCATTCATGTGATATAACAGCATCTAGTTCTTCACTATTCATCATATCTACTAAACCAGATGTAATGGTTATAAAGATTTTTGTGTCTCCAAAGGTCCAAGCGTTAGGCATAGGGTCCATCTGAAGATAAAACTCAGGCTCCTCAATACCCAACTTCTTACATATCGGAGGCAGATGATGATATAAGTCTGGCAATTGAGTTGGGGACAAACGTATAGCTGATGCCATATTGATGCCATACTGCATTTGTTCGTAACCCAAGGAGAGGACCTTCTTTACAAGTGTTGGAAAACCTGCTATATTTTCCAGTTGTTCCAATGCCGCAGCATCTTCTGGATGGATAAAATCTGATGCATTAATCATATCAATACTTTTTAAATGTTTTATAGAAGAGAGTAATGAACAAGACATTTCCTATCAAAAAAATAACAAGTCAGAAAAAAATCCTGACTTGTTAAAAATAGCTTCTATCTATATCATTTAAATTTCTTCCAGTCTAATCTCTTACCACAGTATGGACAATATATTTGATCAATAAATATATTGGCTCCGCATTCGCACACTCTAGCAGATTCAATATTCTTGAGCTTACTAATTAATTCCAAATATGCAGGGGAGTCTTCATGTTTGATGATGTCATACCCCAACTTCTTCATCAATTTTATTGTGTCGAAAGCCATCCTTCTATCATATTCTTTTTCTGAGTCTGACAACATGGAATATGGAACCATATCAGGATGTTCCTTTTTAATATCATCTCTTTTAGGTCCATATCTCCAGCCTTCCTCTTGACGTTGGTCGGCCCACACCTCATGAGCATTTTCGGCTATAGCTTCCCTTAAGTCTATCAAATCTACGCTCAATTCTACATCATCTAAATCTATCGGACGCGGATTATAATCATAGTCTTTACTTTTCACTCTGGCAATATACGATTTTGAATCTTCCCAAGCCTTTATGAAATCTGCAATTGAATAAGTTTCTTCCTTATTTGATGCAGGATCATATAAAACAACACTATTATCAACTACATTATTAACAACTACTGCATGATACGACAAAGCATTCTCATTTTTACCTAATAATTTGTTATTATTGACAATAGCTATCACATCATGTCCTGCGTTGATGGCTCTAATAATATCCTTTATTTCTGCTCCAAAACGACGCATAACTATCAAATCTTTTTGTTCTAATATGCGACCAACGCTATGAAGCGGTGTTCCTTTCTCACGTAGCCATCTGTTGTTTTTTGCTTCCTCTGATAATGACGATGTATCAAAATCTATTTCTCTGCGTTTCAATATATACTGCTCACATTGAAAATCACACAAGTTATCATCACTTTCCGCAACAGCTGCCATAAGAGGCAACCTTTTCACAACTTCTGCATTTTCACCCATTATAGCATCTAACTTTTTTAAGAGGATGTATTCTTCTTGAAGTTCTTCGTCCTCAGCGAGAGCCTTGAGTACTAAAGCTGTATTTTCTAAATTGGTAGTTCCCTCCATGAAAGAAGCCAATAATTCTTCTGAAATCATATTTTTATTTGTTTTCATATCTATCCCTTTCTTCAATTGCAATTTTTGTCAATGCATCTAACGCATGTTTTTTAACATTATACAAATTATCAACCGTAATATCCATAAACATAGCTATATCCTTGGGTTTTTTATCTTCCAAGACCAATGCTCGTATAACATCGACATATCTTTCATTGCTCATTTTACTAAAGAGATACTCAAGGTACTCTTTTGCCTCAAAAGCAGACATAGTATCCTCTATTATACCAGCATTTTGTTCAATCTCTTTTTCAGAATGAATATCTGAGGTTACAGAATCTATCAGTTTTCCGTATTTTTTCTTATACTTTAACAAACGTATAACTACTATCTTCAACCATGCACCGAACGAGCTCTCGCCTTTGAATGATTTTAGTTTTGCAGCATCATTTCTGACAAGATAATAATATATCTCGCCTATTGCATCATTGATGAATTCTTCATCCTTAAGGTCGTCATAAACTAAACGCACAGCAGTAATAAACAGAGGTCTATAATCTCTTAAAAATTCTGCTGTTATTCTGTCGTCCTTTCTTATCAGACCATCAACAAGTATTCTATCTTCTTCTCTCATAATATTATAAATCTTTATTTTTTTTAATTTTATCACTAAAACTTAGTTCTACTACTTTCTTATCGTAATCTATCGTATCACCGTACTTTTCTTCAAGTGTTTTACAATCAACAATAATAGGATGCCGTCGACTTTTCAGTTCTTTTTTTTCTCCTCCAAGCACAAATCCCAACAGCTCCATTTTGGCATTCCAGCGAAGATGCTCACAATTATATATGATTTTGTGTAAAACAGGATTGTTCTTGAAGAATTCTATCCAATCATCTTCGTTATGACAATCGCTATCTTTTCCGGCTAAAAAACGTTTTGTTTCAACATGATAATAATTGGATTTATCTTGTTCTTCTTGGTATAGAACGTTAAATTCACTTTCCTTTTCTTTGTCTACATTCTCCTTATCAATTTCGTTTCTTCGGTTGTTCCATAATTTATTCGAATCAATAAAGATTTCATTTCCCTTTTTCTTATCATTTTTTTCATATACAAATGTAATGGTATCAATATCTTCATAGAATTCACCTATATATTTTTTGTCTATCGTCTCAGTATTTGCCTCAAGATTTTCAACATCCTTTTCTATCTTTTTCACAATATCATTTTTTTCGCTATCGCTACACTTTATGAAATTCCGCCATTCTGAAATCATTTTACTAATATTATCTTTGACATCAGGGTTCTCATCAATTTTTTCTTTATAAAATGACCTTATCATAGTCTCTTTATAACCAGCATAGAATTGTTTTGCCCCATCTTCAACGACATCTTCCGAAATTGTTCTGTATGTGAAAATATCTTCGTCGGCACCAAACGGATGAATACAATTTGGCTTGATAGCTTCTATTGAGCCATACATATTTTTATCTTTTATACGGACGAATATTCTGAAATTCTTTTCGGTATCTTTACGATAACGATACGCAAATTCTGATATATCTACAGCAACAGACATAGCTTCTTCATCGTTATCTAAAGCAATTACGATATAATTTAAATTTTCAATTGTAACTCTCATCATATTCCAAAATTCTTGGGAGTGGGTATTATGATCCAACCATTTGATGTTTGTTTTATCATTCAATGCTGGAGCGTCATTTAAAAAATCTGCTTTCAGATTTTTCAGATTATCATCCACAATATGAAAGTATTTTCGGCTTTCTGTACCGTATTTATCACATACGAATGAACTGAATTCATATAAAAATCTGAATGCATCACGTCCTGTCTCACCAAATCCAATAACCATCGCTGTGAAATCGCTGGTAACCATACGTGTTTTTTCGTTTACATCGACAAACTTAACGGGATGATAATCGACTTTCTGCTTCAACTGAAGAACCGACAATGACGAAGAATCTATATAATGTATGTTATACTTAAAGCCATCACCGAGCAATGCCATATTAACATTGTTCTTTCTTATATGGCAATAACATGAGAATCCATCAAGATTAAATTTTCTTTCACTACCTTTTTTTTGATTCTTTTTAAGATAATCCTTTAACATAATCATTGCTGCAATATTATCTTTCTCAACATCTGACAAAATATAGTATTCTACTTTGTTTTTGCCTTTATTCAAAGTTTTTCTTATAAATCCATCACATAATATAGATATTCCTAACTCCTTGAATAATTTAGTTTCTTTTGAGAAACTTATTTCATTAAAGGACTTTTTCGCATTAAGTAGAACAGCTCCAATTTCATCAATCTCTGAAGCGTATTTCTCAACATCCTCATTTGCAGAATGAAAGAAATGACTGAAACTAAATCTTGATGAATGAGCATGATGTTCCTTATGTAAATTTACAAAAATAATCCGACATTTATTTCCTTTTAAACTATAGATATTTTTTGCTAATCTAACAGAATTATGGTTAATACCCCAAAATATGAAAATATCTTTCTTAGGGAATATTCTCCAACAAAACAATCTTAATCTAGAGATAAATTGCAAGCCTAATAATCTGATAACAAATATAGCACTAACTACAACAGCAAGGAAATGAGTCGCTGAGAATAAAGTCATGTATGTAGAACTTTCATGACACTCATGTCTAACCTCAATCAAATCAGAATGAGACACGAACATTTCCATAGATGATAAAGCGGAACGCAAACATAAAACAAATAGATTGTCTTTGCTTCCTTCTCCATTAAATCCTACAATGTATAAGAGCATACCCATTGCGGCTATGAGAGCAGCTATTTTTCCGAGGTTATTTGTAACAAACTTCTGAATTTTTCCATTTCCTATAACCAGAAAGCACAAAATGGCAATGAACACAATCAAAATTATAATATCCAAAAATGGTGCGGTTGCGAATTTGTTAAAGAAATCATCACAACGGCTAAGACAGCATAAATCATGGTTGTTATTGCTCTTGTTTATGGTGTCGATATATGCGACGTTTAACTCCAACTTGGAGATGTCATTTAAAACAAATGTTGTATCAGAGAAATTCATAACTATAACTTTTATACTCTGCAAAGTAAATAAATTTTTCTGTATGGCAAACGGATTCTGCATTTTTTTATAAAATATTGAACCAAAAGTCATACAGACTCAAAATATATAACTCCCATAGAATGATTCTTTAGAATGAAAGGGCATTAATCAAGAAATACATATAAAAAAATAAAGCCGTATAAATTTACATTATACAGCTTTACTACGGTTAAGTCAAGTAGGTCAATTACTTTTTACGGACTCCTTCGTATATAGAATATCCAACTATTGCTACTGCACCCATTGCGATGCCAAGAGGTGGATTAGCTATAAATAGATTTCTCCATGCGTAATACAAAGGAGCTACTGGAATTGCTAATGTCGTCATAACTATTATTTTGATGGTTTGTTTATAAAATTACAATTTACCTTTATCAACAGTATGACCAATCAGCGCTCCTATGCTTATACCTACTAAAGCACCAGACACAGGACTACCAACAGCAGATCCTGCTGCTGCACCACCAGCAGCACCTCCGATAGCACCTCCGACTAAACCACCGTGATTTTCGTTTATTTTATGACCAATTTTTGCACCTGCATATCCCCCGACGACGGCACCTGCTATAGGGGATACAGTTTTGATGCCAACTATTGTTAATAAACCATTGATAAAACTCATAACTCTTAATTTTTTTTGTTAATAATTAGTTCGTTTATAACAGAGAGAAATCAAGTCATAAAAAACTAACACCCATGTTAATTTTTTAAAAAAAATTAAATCAGTGGTTATTAACTAATAAAAATAGACAACATCTAATTTAAATAGTATTTCCCTTTTTCTTCTTCAGTAAGCTCAGCATTAGGAGCGAGTATTTCAGACCATTTGTCGAGGATACTTTCGGTAAACCTAATATTTATTATTAGCAGATCTTCTTTGTTTATGTCATTCTCTCTAAAATCCACTCTTTGAACAGCATATATTCCATCATTGTTATATGATATATCTAACAAGTCATTCATAAAGACTTGATAATTAGCTGTAGCCATTTTCCATTTATTTCCATAAAGTTTTGCCGCATATAAATAATAAAGTAAATTATAATTTCTGGTAATTCTTATCCAATAATTTCCATCTGGTGTAAATTGAGAAAATTTACTATTACCCTTTCTTAAATAATTACCCCGAATATACCAATAATCATGTGAATCATCATAAGATGAAACTACGTATCTAGTATTATCGAATGATATACATTTAACATCTTTTTCTGATTTTACATTCCTCAAACATTTACCTTTTGCTGTCCAAGATATGCTATTCTTACCTCCTGATACTGTAGCTATATATTTATCACTAAGACTAAATATTGCGGTGTCAACAGGATTATCATGACGATATATCTTTTCTAATTGTCCGTTTTCAACCGACCATAATTTCACAGTACTATCATTGGAAGCAGTCAATATGTATTTCCCATTATGACTAAAAATAGCAGAATTAACTGTTCCATTATGATGTAAAGTATCAATACAAATACCTTCTTCAACCAACCATAATTTGGCTGTATTACTTTTTGTTGTCAATAAATATTTTCCATCATTACTAAAAACTGTTGATTTGATTGAACCATAATCTAAGTATATTCTTTTTTTATCTTTCATTGACCATAATTCTACTTCATGATCATCTACTATTATCATTTTCTCTCCATTTACATCAAAACCAATTTTTTTTACATTATTAAAACCGTCTATTTCATTATCCAACCATTTCCATTCATCAAATGAATATATCCTTATTTTATTCTTAGGATAAGTTTGTTCAAATACTACGTATAAAAATTTATTATCAGGAGTTATTTTTGCCAATTTAATTTCGGCTTTAGGATACGGACTTTCTACTCTGTTATGACCATATTTTAATTTCTTCTCATCTTCGATTTCTGACAAGAAACAACAATTACTATCACTGTAAGTATTACCAAATACGATAATATATTTATCATCTGGACTAATAATTGGAAGTCGATGTTCTTCGTAGTCAAAAGATCGTGTATAAACTGTATCCTGTTTATCCATAGACCATACAGCAGTATAAGTTCTATTATTTGTCATTCCGTTTGTAATAAGATATTTTCCACTGGTACTAAAATGAGCTATATTGATGTTAGGAATATCGAAAACAATATTCCCATCTATTACAGAATATACAAATAACCTTCCATTCTTACGGAATTGCCTTAACAAAATATAATCATTATTAGAACTAAATTCTACATAATTATAACTCTTATCAATTTTCTTTGACCATATTGATTTGTTTTTTTCCAATGACCACAACATAATCTCCGTATCCGAATACATTACCAATGATTTTTCATCAGGACTAAATTTCAAATCTTTATATTCTGAGAAATCTTTATATGGCAAGCATCTATTATCTTCAACAGAATATAATTCTTTCTTGTCTTTACTTCGTATTAGCAGATAATTTCCTTTATGACTTAGACCAACAGATTTTATTATATTATTATTTATTTGTGTAATACAATTCTTTTTCTCTACATACCATATCTTTACAATAGTATCAGAATAAGCATAAACATATTTTCCATCAAAACCAAATATTGGATTAAAATTATTATCAATTTCTTGTAACCATACAAAATTATTCTTTCCTAATGACCATACCCCAACTTCTTTATCAGAATACACAAGAAATGATTTTTCATCAGGACTAAATTTTAAATTTTTATATTCAGAAATATTCTTATAAAATAGGCAAGTATCTTCTTCAATAGAATATAATTCTTTCTTGTCTTTACTTTTTATCAGTAGATAATTTCCTTTAGGGCTAAAATCAACAGATTGTATTTTATTATATGTGTTACTCCAAATACAATTCTTTTTTTTCACAGACCATACTTCTACTAAACTATCTGAGTAAGCAATTACATTTCCTCCATTTTCATTGAATATTGCTTTTAACAATCCCTTATCTTTTTTTAAAAGTAGGATGGGTACAGATTCATTAATTCGTGATGCTGTACTTATTATGTCACCCCAACAATTCTTATCATATATGTACTTTTTATTATTCTTATATATATATGTCATAAGTCTTGTTGCGTTATACACATCACCATTCTCAGCCAGCTTCTTAGCTTCCGCTGCAATGAATTTTGCTTGGGTGATAAGTTCTTTTTTTACGGAAACTCTCCAAGCTACACATATTGCGAGAACAGCCAAGAGAGATAATATAGACCAAAATACTATTCTCCTCCGACGTCTCTTATGCCTTTCCCATAACTCATCGAACCTGATGCCAAACATTGTGGCAATCACATCAACTAAAGCATGCCATTTACCTTCTTTTCTTCTTACATCTATACCACGTATCTCTTCATCTCGTTTTAGACCAAGCAATGCCGGAGGAAAACATTCTTCATTAGGATTCTTGGCATGATGTACTCCTCCAACTATAAAAGGGATAATCTTATCACCTTTGCCTTGCTTAATGAATGATTGCACCTCATCATTAACCCATTCCGATTTTGCAGAATCTGGTGAACAAATAACAATTAAGAACTTTGAGTTTTCCAACTCTTTTGAAAGAGCATCCTTTAATTTAGTTCCGCTTAAATCTTGCTTGTACCAAAATACAGGTCTTATCTTTTTAGGTAGATTAGAATACTCCTTACATAGAGCACTGGGAACATGATAATATTCAAGACTATGCTGCAACCATTTCGCCCATTTCTCATCAGCACTGTTATAACTTATAAAAGCATAGTATTTCATTTGTTCTTCCATAAGACATTTGTTATGTTAATTGTGATATACTCATTTAAGATGAATTATACAACTTTCTCCTTTCCTCACTC
>SUWT01000005.1 GCA_015061335.1 Lentimicrobiaceae bacterium
CTATAATGCAAGTGGGGGGGGTAATTAAAAGCATCATTATCAATGCCTTAAAGTAAGTTATCCTCATTTATAGTTGTAATTTCTAGGTAGTACAAATATAATGATTTTTCAATTACTTCTGACAAAGTTTTTTAAATAATTTAATAAATGAAGTATTGATATGATGGAATGCAGGATTGACAGTTAACAATTATTTTCAGTTCAATAGCCAATGATTACAGCTCATAGCTCTCAGCTTTACATCATCTTCTTTATCAGATCCATCTTATCGTATGGCGGATATTTCATCGCGAAATCAATTCTGTTGGAGGATTTCAAGACGGCTCTTTTGTTGCTGAACGCCAAGAAACTTTCCTTGGAGTGATATTTTCCCATGCCGCTCTCCCCTACTCCACCGAAAGGCAGATGTTCATTAGCGACATGCAAAATTGTGTCGTTGATACAAACGCCGCCAGATGTCGTGGTTCTTAAAATATTTTCAGAAGATTCGTTATTGCCGAAATAATATAAAGCCAAAGGCTTCGGTCGCTTGGCGATAAATATCGACACCTTATTAATATCATCAAATTCTATGATCGGAAGTATAGGACCGAAGATTTCATCTTTCATCACACTGACCGCTGACTCTGACTCTGAAATTGACTGTTGTCTGTTGTCCGTTGACTGTTGACCTAAATCTAAAAGCGTAAATTGAATATATCGTTCTTCAGCATCGCAGTTGCCGCCGTAGATGATTGTTCCTTCATCGAGATACGAGGTAAGTCGCTGATATGCTTTGTCGTTGATGATTCTGCAATAGCATTCGCTTTCTTGTTGGTTTTCGCCGTAGAATTTCTCTACATAATAAATCATCTTCTTAATCAATTCGTCTTTGACATCACAATGCACCATCAAATAATCGGGAGCGACGCAGGTCTGACCCGCGTTTATCGTCTTTCCCCATACTATCCTTCTTGCCGCGAAGTCGATGTTGCAGTCTTTATCGACGATGCACGGGCTCTTGCCGCCGAGTTCTAAGACGACAGGCGTGAGGTTCTTCGACGCTGCTTCCATCACAATTCTGCCCATATCAGGACTTCCTGTATAAAAGATAAAATCGAATTTCTGTGCGAGCAACGCCTGGTTTACGTCCCTATGACCTTGAACCATCGTGATATAATTCTTATCGAAAGTCTCGTCGATAATCTTCTGCATCACCTCGGAAGTGTTTTGAGAATAAGGCGAAGGTTTCATCACGGCGCAACATCCCGAAGAGATGGCTCCGACCAATGGAGCGAACATCAGATGAAAAGGATAATTCCACGGCGCAATTATCAAGGCGACACCGAAAGGCTCATATATCACGCGACTCTTCGACGGCATCAGATATAAAGGCGTCTTGACCTTCTTAGGTTTCGACCATTTCTTAATATTTTTTATATGGTCGTTAATCTCCGTTAAGACAATATTAATTTCTGTTAAGAAAGCCTCTTCCTTACATTTATGCAGATCTTTCCATAAGGCATCATAAATATCATCGGAATATTTTTCCACAGCCGACTTCAGTTTCTTCAGCTGTTTCAGACGGAAGTCGATGGATTTTGTTTCGTTTGTCAAAAAAAATTCTCTTTGTTGCGAGACGATATTATTTATTGATTCGATGGTATTCATGATTTATTATTTTATGTCAACAGACAACAGACAACGGACAACAGACTTTGTTCAAATCTGAGAAACTGAAAAATTGAGAATCTGAGAATTTGTTTCTAATAATGTTATTACAATTTATTATAAAGAAAAGTTCAACAATCAACAGCCGAATCATTTTCTTCCTTTGAATTCGAAGCCTAATTCTTCGACGGCTTTCTTGACATCTTCGTCAGATGGTTTTCCTGTGACGACGGCTTCTTTCTTTCCTAAAACGACTTCTACGTTCTCAACGTTTTCCAGACCTCTGATAGCTTTCTCGACAGAATTCTTACAATGATTGCACGACATTCCATCAATGCGATATATGACTTGGTTGTCGTCGATATTTTTTTCTTTCTTAAATAATTTTAACATAAACGCATTTATTAAAAGTAAAACTAAAATAATACCTGATATTATCTCGAACCATGAGGCTGTCAATGCGCTGCCTTCTATGGCGCAATGGCTTCCCGCCTCACATAATGAAGTAATCATAAACCATTCTCTCGGCAAGAAATAATCTACAAATAATCCTCCGATTATGGAACCGATAATTATAGAACCGAGATAGAATAATAGCTGTTTTCTGCCTAATGATTTTCCCACGACTAACAACGATGCCACGCTCACTCCAGGTCCCGCTATCAATAATACCAAGGCTGCTCCCGGCGACAATCCTTTCATTATCAGAGCTGCTGCGATAGGGATGCTGCCTGTAGAACATACATACATCGGGACGGCAATTGCCAAGACTATCAGCATCGTCACTATAGACGGGAGATTTAAGCTGGCGAAAAAGGAGTCGGGAATCAAGACGGTTATCAAGGTTCCTATTATCAGACCAATTACTAACCATTTTCCGATATTCTGCACCAAGTCGATGAAGCTGTATCTTAACAACTCGACGAGTTTATTCTTGGTTTTTGACTTTACTTCGCAGCAATTATTTTGTCGCACCACGATTTCATCTTTTGAGAACCATGTGGTTACCGCGCCGCCTGCTATCGATGTCAACAATGCCACCAAAGGACGCACTATAGCGAAAGGCAGTCCCATCATGGAATAAGTCGCGATGATTGAATCGACGCCGATTTGCGGAGTTGAAATCATGAAGGCTACTGTCGCTCCGCGTGATGCTCCGTCTTTTCTCAATGATATTGCTGTCGGGATGACGCCGCACGAACATAAAGGTAACGGAATTCCTATCAATCCGGCGAGTAATACCGATTTAAAATTTTCTTTCGACAGATGACGCTCGAAGAAATTCGACGGTACGAAGACATGCAACAGACCCGCCATCAGAAATCCCAACAACAGATATGGAGCCATCTGGCTTAACATATTTATGAAAGTGATCATAATCTAATTTTTTACAGAAGACAAAGATACAAAATAATTGTTTTTTATAAAAAAAGACGCGGCAAAATAATGCCACGTCTTGCATTTATTCTATAGTTTGAGACGCATGAATGTTTGGTTAATTCTATAGGTATCATTCATACGTCTCTACATCAAACAAATTCTCAGGTTTTCAAATTCTCAGATTCTTAGATTCTACCTGCTTCTTCCTTTTCCTCTGCGACCTGATTCTTTCTTAGAATCTCTTCTGTCTTTTTTAGAATCTTTACGACTTTCTTTCTTCTTGCCTTTCTTATCTTCAAATTTATAGCTTCTGTCGCCGAACTTGTCGCGGTTCTTGCGTTCCGGTCTGTCGTCGTCGAACTGTTTCTTCTCCTTTTTCTTCTTAGGTTTAGGGTCGGTAACAGTAATCTCGACACGGATTCCTTCCTTATTCTTTCTCTCATCGGCGAAACAATCGACGATGAATTGAGCTTGTGATTCATCGACATCGACGAAAGAGAAGTTCTCCATCATATCGATTCTGCCGATACGAATGTCTTTAGTTCCGGTAACATCGTTAATCTTGCCGATGATATGATTAGGTTTGATTTTATCTTTCTTACCCTTACTGAAGAAAAGACGAGTCAAGCCGCTATCGTCATAATCTTTCTTTTCGCCTTTAGCCTTTTTCTCTTTCTTCTCAGGTTTAGTATCGTCGAAGTTAAGATCTTTAGCATCTTTATAATAATCGAGGAAACGGTTGAAGTTGAGAGCCACAACTCTAGAAATCAGGTCTTCGCGACTGAGCCAATTCAATTTTCTGAAAGCTATAGGAAGATAATCCTCTATGTCGGAGCGCATGATATCGACTTTCTCGAGGCGGTCGATGTGATTAAATAATTGTTTCTCGCACACTTGTTTTGCTGATGGCACCATCGCTCTTTCGATGCTTTGACCTAACTGTTTTTCTATGGCTTTAATTTTATGTTTCTCACGAGAGTGAATCAAGCTGAGACAAACACCGGTCTTGTCGGCGCGACCTGTACGACCGCTTCTGTGGATATAGACGGCTGTCTCGTCAGGGAGGTTATAATTAATAATATGTGTAAGGTCGCTCACGTCGATGCCACGAGCTGCGACGTCGGTAGCGACAAGAATCTGCAAATAACGTTGGCGGAAGTGATTCATCACCAAGTCGCGTTGAGCTTGCGAGAGATCTCCGTGAAGTGATGCTGCGTTATATCCGTCGTGGATGAGGTTGTCGGCTACTTCCTGAGTCTCGAGTTTGGTTCTACAGAACACGATGCCGTAGATTGAAGGCGTGTAGTCGATGAAACGTTTGAGTGCGAGGTAGCGGTCGTTGGCTCTAATCAGATAATGTATATGGCGCACGTTAGCCGTACCGGAGTTTTTCTGACCGATAGAGATTCTGACTGGGTCTGTCATGTAATGATTGAGGATTTTCTCCACTTCCACAGGCATCGTCGCTGAGAAGAGATGAATATTTTTCTCTTCAGGCATATATTCTAAGATAGCATCGACATCTTCTTGGAAACCCATGTCGAGCATCTCGTCGGCTTCGTCAAGGACGATAGTTCTCACGTTAGAGAAATCGACTTTATTACGACGAATCATGTCTTCGAGACGACCTGGAGTAGCGACGATGACTTGAGGTTTCTTAGCTAATTCCTTAAATTGAACTTCGATGCTGGCACCGCCATAGACAGGCACGACGAGAATCTCAGGAATATATTTGGAATAATTTTTCAGGTCCTTACTAATCTGAACGCAGAGTTCGCGAGTCGGACAGAGGATAAGAGCCTGCACACAACGTTGTGAAGCGTCGATGTTTTGCAGAAGCGGAAGCCCGAATGCTGCTGTTTTTCCGGTACCTGTTTGGGCAAGACCTACTAAATCTGTTTTTTGTGACAGGAGCACAGGCAAAGTCTCCTGTTGAATTGGCATAGGTTCTTTGAAACCCAGCTCATCAATAGCCCTCAGTATAGCCGGGTTCAAATTGTAATCTTGAAATTGTGACATAAAATATCGACAGATTAAATTGTTTGTTAATGAAATCTTTGCAAAGATACGAAAAAGTTTTTATTATCTTTGCATCTTCTTAAAAAGACTCAAATGCACAATATGTTTTCAAAGATAACATCTAAGAAATCACGACTCATAGCCTTAGCCATAGTCATAATCACAGCCATATACTCCTCTTGTTCAAACAAAGAGGAACAATTTATTGAGCCCGAAGAAGTTAAGAAGCTTCCAGTGGTTAAAGTTGATAGTATCTTTATCGATTTAAACTCTGATATTATCCAAAATAAAGCCAACGCCATTGACAAAGTCTTTAGTAATTTAAGAAGAAAGACAGGTTTCAACGGTACTGTATTATATGCTGAGCAAGGACAAATAATCTATGAAAAAGCATGGGGATTCCGCGACCTTAGAAAGAGAAGAGACAGCCTACATATTGATGATAGGTTTCAACTTAGTTCAGTATCAAAAATGTTCACTGCAGAGGCTATCATGATTTTGAGGAGTCAAGGTAAAATTGACTATGATAACGACATACGCGAATATATACCAGAATTTCCATACGAGGGCGTCACAACACGGCTATTATTAAATCATCGTTCCGGTTTATCTAGATATGAGAGTCTTGCTGATGCGGAATGGCCAGACAGGAACAAGCCATTCTTTAATGATGACATGATAGATTATTATGTAAAACACCAACCCACTCCATATTTTAAGCCGAATGGGGGATTCAATTATAGCAATGTTAATTACGCACTATTGGCATGCATCATTGAAAGAATCTCAGGGATGACATTTGCCGACTATATGAAGACATACATTTTTGAACCTCTTGGGATGAACGACTCATACATCTATGAGATGCCTGACTCAACAAGGGTTCCCATGTATATTGACAGTATCGTACAAGGATATTATCTTGGACGGAAACGCCCGATGCAAGCCCAAAACGAATATCTCAACGGTGTAAAAGGAGATAAAATGATGATTTCTAACACCAAAGATATGTTCCGCTTTTGGACAGCCGTCGATTACGGCCTACTTGTACCAGACTCTATTCAAGATGAGGCATTTCAACCAGGTAGTCCTAAAAGTAAAAAACGTAAAGATAATTATGGTTTTGGCATCAGAATATCAAGTAAATATCCCGGTTGCTATTACCATTACGGATGGTGGAAAGGCTATCGATCGTTCTTCATTAGAGATGATGTTGATGACAAAACTATCATTGTCCTGACAAATACCGATAAAGGTCCAGGATCAGATCACTTTTGGAAGATCATCAACGACGACTCTTACTCTTTACCTCCGGCATCAGTAAATATACCATATTGGGAGACTATAGAGAATAGACGCCTTCCACACTCATGCTACAAAGAAAGAAATAACGAAATCGTCAATCCTTGACAGATAGCTTATATCCAACACCATGAATATTCTGTAACTCAACATTAGGATCATCCTTGAGAAGCCGCCTAATTTTTGTTATATAAACATCCATATTACGAGCATTGAAATAGTTTTCCTTTCTCCATACCCTTTGTAAAGCAAGCGAGCGTCTTACAACACGATTTTTATGCTCGCAAAATAAATATAAAAGATCCAACTCCCGCGTAGTAAGCTTCTTCTCTATACCATTCCTTACCAATACATGTCGTACTGTATCAAAGGTGTATGTGCCAAGATGAAAAATATGATCATTCTTGGTCCTAAAAATTGTCCTTCTTGATATTGCCCTGATGCGCTCAAAAAGCTCATCCATACTGAACGGCTTAAGAACATAATCATCAGCTCCAACCTCAAAACCTCTCGACACATCTGAACGCATCGATCTAGCTGTCAAAAACATGATAGGAACATCCTTGTCAATCTTTCTGATCGATTCTGCCAAAGAAAAGCCATCTAAACCTGGCAAAACCACATCAAGGATAACAAAATCATAACACTCCTTCTCAAAACCATCCAAAGCTTCAGCTCCATTGTGAAATAAAGCCGTTGGATAACCTTTTGCTGTTAAATATGACTTAAGAATCAGTGCCAAATTCTTGTCATTCTCAGCTAATAAAATCTTAATCAACTTCTCCATAGCGACTATTTTTCGTTAAACAACAGGCAATGTAAAACTAATGTCAGTTCCATCACCACAAAATACCAATTACTTTAATTATACCACTTAATCGCTCTTTACTTTAATAAAATATCAAATCAAACAATAAATGAATGTAACTTCTCTATTTTTCTACAAATATAAAATCATTATAAGTCATTTTGCAAGCAAAAAATTGTTTTTTTTCAACTTCAACTTAAATTTCTACACTTTTTTTGTTAAAAAACAGTTTTTTGTTAATTTTTTTTTAGAATCTATTAAAAATATGTGTATATTTGCAGTGCGAATGATGTTAACCCATAATTTCTTTTGAGATTACATTATTCGTAAGGTTTCATAAATTTTGGTTTTTGGTTCTCGAGACCGTCCTTGCTCAAGGATGGTCTCTTTTTTTATTTTGTATAAAAAAAATATGGCTGATATCTAACGATACCAGCCATAAATATTAACTATCAGTTAATTCATAATTACATCATGCCAGGCATACCACCCATTTGAGGGTTCATCGCAGGCATAGGATTTTCTTCTTTATGATTTGAGATAACGCATTCTGTTGTCAGAAGCATACTTGCAATTGACGCTGCGTTTTCCAAAGCCACTCTTGAGACCTTAACAGGGTCGATAACACCTGTCTTCAAAAGGTTTTCGTAAGTCTCAGTACGTGCGTTGAAACCGAAGTCGCCTTCGCCTTCTCTTACCTTATTAACTACTACAGAACCTTCTAAACCAGCATTTTCAACGATTTGACGTAATGGCTCTTCCAAAGCACGTTTGATAATTGCGATACCTGTTGTTTCATCGTCGTTTTCGCCTTTCATTTTTTCTATAGAACTGATAGCACGGATGAAACCAACACCGCCACCAGGGATGATACCTTCTTCAATAGCTGCTCTTGTGGCGTTCAAAGCGTCTTCAACACGATCTTTCTTTTCTTTCATCTCAACCTCACTTGCTGCACCAACGTAGATAACTGCAACGCCACCAGCAATCTTAGCCAGACGTTCTTGCAACTTCTCGCGGTCATAGTCTGAAGTTGTTGTAGCGATCTGAGCTTTGATTTGTGTCGCACGTGCCTCGATAGCTTCTTTTGAACCTTGTCCGTTAACAATAGTTGTATTGTCTTTTGTGATAGTAATCTTGTCTGCTGAACCTAATTCTGCCAATGTTGCATCTTCCAAACGATAGCCTTTTTCTTCACTGATAACAGTACCACCTGTCAAAATAGCGATGTCTTCCAACATCTCTTTTCTTCTGTCACCGAAGCCAGGAGCCTTAACGGCAACAACTTTCAAAGAACCACGTAAACGGTTAACAACCAATGTTGCCAATGCTTCGCTATCGATATCCTCTGCAATAATTAAGAGAGGACGACCTGTTTGTAATGATTTCTCAAGAATCGGAAGCAGATCCTTCATAACAGAGACTTTCTTGTCATAAATCAAGATGAAAGGATTTTCATAAACTGCTTCCATTTTTTCTGTATTCGTTACAAAATATGGAGAGATATAACCACGATCGAATTGCATACCTTCGACAACATCGACATGAGTCTCAATACCTTTTGCGTTTTCAACTGTGATAACGCCTTCTTTCTTAACCTTTGCCATAGCTTCAGCAATCAAAGTACCGATAGCGTTGTCATTATTTGCGGAGATACTTGCAACTTGTTGGATCTTATCGATGCTTTCGCCAACTTGTTCTGATTGAGCCTTCAATGATTCTACTACTGTTGCAACAGCTTTGTCGATACCTCTTTTAAGATCCATTGGGTTAGCACCTGCAATAACATTCTTCAGACCGGCAGCAACGATAGCTTGTGCCAAAACTGTAGCTGTTGTTGTACCGTCACCAGCGAGATCATTAGTTTTAGAAGCTACTTCTTTAACTAATTGAGCGCCCATGTTTTCTACCGGATCTTGCAATTCTATTTCTTTTGCCACAGAAACTCCGTCCTTTGTAATATGAGGAGCACCGTATGATTTTTCAATTATAACATTACGACCTTTAGGTCCGAGAGTTACTTTTACTGCATTTGAAAGAGCATCAACACCTTTTTTTAAGCCATCACGTGCATCAAGATTGAATAATATGTCTTTTGCCATTGTTTTAAAATTTTAAGAAATTAATAAATCATGTTATATAATTGATTATCAGATAATTGCAATAACATCGTTTTCTCTCATTATCATATAATCCTTTCCATCCAAATGGAATTCTGTGCCAGCGTATTTACCATAAATAACTACATCACCTACTTGTAATGTCATAGGATTGTCTTTTGTTCCAGGACCAACTGCTACTACGACACCCTTCTGTGGTTTTTCTTTTGCTGTGTCAGGAATAATAATTCCACTTGCTGTCTTTTGTTCTGCGAGAGCAGGTTCTATAACAACTCTGTCTGCCAATGGTTTAATTGATAATTGTGTCATGATTGTATTTATTTTACGTTACTATCTGTCATATTAAAAATGTTAACAAAAATTGTAAAATTCCTTATTCAAATTGTTTGCCAAATATCAGAAATAAAAAAAAAATGTCAGAAATAGTGACATTCTGACATTTTTTTATTCTATTGTTGATAATAATTATTCAGCTTCAGTTGCTGATGGCATTTGATAATCAGATGGAGTCATTGTATTTTCTATTTGTTGACGCATTTCTGTATCAACTTTAACACCTGTACCTACTCCGTTCTTTGGTATTGATAAACTTGAAACCAGGCAGAGTACTACTAATACTATTGCCAATGTCCATGTAGCCTTCTCTAAGAAGTCTGTGGTTTTACGAACACCTAAAATCTGATTTGATGATGCGAAGTCAGAAACTAATCCACCACCCTTTGAATTCTGAACTAAAACAACCAACATCATCAAAAAACTGACGATCAGGATGAATACTGAAATTGCTACGTACATCTTATTATTATTTAATTGTTAAACTTATTTTTTGCCTTCTCAATTAATTCTGCAAAGTAAACACTTTTTTCTGGATTTTTCAAACTTAATTTTTTGTAAATCGAAATTGCCTTAGAAACATGTCCTTGATTAAGGTAAATCGTTGCTAATGTTTCACTTATGATATTCTCCTGATCCACAACACTAGCTTGAGCGACCGTTATAGGGTTAAAAAATTCCTGTTTTGGTCTCGAAATCTGAGGATTTTCTGCGATAAATTTATCAATAATATCACTTTTTGATAAAATTTTCTCCTCTTTCTTATCCTCATTTTTCTCTTGTTGCAATTCATAAATTCTATTCTCGATAAGCATCTTAAGTTCATCTAGCGATTTACGTTTCTCTTCAAGAAGTGCCATTTCTCTAGACAATTCTTCTTTCGACGACATACTCAGATCGATTTCGGGAATAATGATTGCCTCAGATACAATATGAGGTTCAGTTTCTTTATTCTCTTCACTAAATTCATCAGGCAAGTCAGATACTGACATTTTTTCCTTCGATTCTGCTAAACGGCATCTCAAAGAGTTTCTGTCGGGCGACATCGCTGCTGCAAGACGAAGCTGTCTATTGGCTTTCTTATCATCGTTAAGATCCATACCAATAGCCAGAAGCACCTGTGCTACTGTAAAATACGGATACGAAACAACAAGATTCTGCAAATGAGCCACATCATTGTTATCAATACTATGCGTATTAGTCAAAATATGTTCAAAACGTCCGTTTTCCATCACCAATTCACCACCGCCTTATTGAAGATATCCTGACACAAATCATTAATAATAGTTTCTACCAAAACATCCTGAACAAGATTTAAATCCTGATTACTGGGATAATCCTGATATTGGGAAAAACTTTGCTCGAAATTCTTAGACTCGTCATATTTATTTGTAAATCTGATATTTACAGTAACAGTCAATCTATTCATAGCAGCAGTCTGATTACCTGTAATCGCAATAGGAGAAGTAGAATACCCTGTTATCTCTCCTTCTAAAGCCAGATCTCCATTCTGAGCTACCGACTCTAAGGTCGTCTGGTTTACAAACATATCATTAAGAGCATTTGTAATACTGTTACTCAACAAAGGATTTACCAACTGTGCATGATTTGGGAAATACTGAACAGAAACAGTCTTTGCTTCAGGAGGTATAGATGCTCCAGTAAAAGAATATACACCACAACTCATCAAAAGACTACATGTCAACAAGACCAAAAGGCAAGGTATTATATTTTTTTTCATCAAAGATTGATTTTATATTCATTAATTTTTCTGTATAGGGTTCTTTCACTAATACCTAATTCCTTAGCTGCTTCTTTTCTTTTTCCTTTGTGACGCTCTAATGCCTTACAAATAAGTTCTTTCTCCTTCTCTTCTATTGATAATGTCTGCTCTTCATCCTGATTTCTTATCTCATTATCTGTATCTTGCACATAGACAAAAGCATCTTCTTCTTCAAGAGGAGAAGAAATAACAGTAGCATTAATAGGTGTAATATTCTGTGTATCAGTCAGATGTTGCATTGCAACTCTTTGTTCTGACAATTCTTTGACTGTCTTACGAAGCTCAAGAATGTCGTTCTTCATATCAAACAACACCTTATATAAAATATCTCTTTCTGATATTGGCTCATCTTCATGCTTACCTTTATATAATGTAGGCAAGACTGTCACATTATTATTCGGGAGATAATTTTTCAATATTTCTGGTGTCACCACTCTTTCATTTTCTATGATAGAGATTTGTTCAGTAATATTTTTTAACTGTCTGACATTACCATCCCAGCGATAATTCTCCATCATAACGAGAGCCTCTTGTGTAAGTTGAATGGCTGGCATGTGATATTTTTCTGCAAAATCGGCGGAGAACTTCCTGAATAACAGACGAATATCATCTTTACGTTCTCTTAATGAAGGCATATAGATAGGGACTGTATTAAGGCGATAGTATAAATCTTCTCTAAATTTGCCTTTTTCTATTGCCATAGGAATATTAAGATTAGTAGCAGCAACAATACGAACATCTGTTTTCTGTATCTTAGACGAACCTACTTTTATAAACTCTCCATTTTCCAACACTCTCAAAAGACGAGCCTGTGTTGCCAAAGGCAATTCACCAACTTCATCAAGGAAAATTGTTCCACCATCAGCGACCTCAAAATATCCTTTACGGGTTTCGTATGCACCTGTAAATGAGCCTTTCTCATGACCAAAAAGTTCAGAATCTATTGTTCCCTCCGGAATAGCTCCACAGTTGATCGCAAAATAATTCTTGTGTTTTCTAGAACTATTCTGATGTATGATCTGAGGAAAAACATCCTTACCTGTACCACTCTCACCATTAATCAATACCGTGAGATCGGTCTCAGCTACCTGAACTGCTATCTCTATAGCTCTATTCAGTTTAGGATCATTACCTATAATCTTAAAACGTTGTTTTATCGATTGGACGTCCATCTTATCTTAATGTAGCTTTTAATTGTTGTTCTATAGCAGTCTGAATCTTCGACATAGTCTTTTCTATCAGCTTATCTGTCAATGTCTTCTGTGTATCAAGAAGAGTAAAGCTCATAGCATATTGTTTTCTACCCTCTGGAATCTTATCACCAGTATAGATATCAAACAAATTAACAGCTGTCAAGATTCTGTTTTCTGCAGCAAAAGCAACATTTCTAACTTGCTCAAAGTTCACATTCTTATCAAAAATTAAAGCCAAGTCACGGCGAACAGCAGGGAATTTTGGCAATGGCTCATAACGCACAGGCTTAGATTCCTTGTTAGCTTTTAACAAATTATCCCAATTCATTGTGGCATGATATACATCTCTCTTCAAGTCAAAGAGCTTTAAGGTTTTTTTACTTAGTTTTCCTAATGTGCACAATTCCATACCATTCAATGAATATACTATAGAATATTCATAATGAGAGAGTTTACCTTCGTTCATCTCTAGTTTATCTATATCTAGATTAAGCTTATGTAAAACTCCTAAGGTATATTTCTTAAGTTCATAAAAGTCAACATTCTGTGGTTTATTATTCCACAATTCCTCTGCATTCTTTCCTGTAATAAAAAGGTCAAGATTATATATCTCAGAATATGGAGACAATGCCTTAGCACCTTCTTGTTTCTTTGAGGCATCATAGAAATATGTATTACCAAATTCAAAGAATTTGATATCGAATATCTTATGATTATGATTATTTTCTATACTCTTTAATCCGCCAAAAAGGAGTGACTGACGTAATACATTAAGATCGCTACTTAATGGATTCAAAATCTTGACATTTCTATTTTCATCGAAGCTCTCCATCTCGATAGTATAAGCCTCTTTAGTCAGAGAGTTATTCATTATCTCATAGAAACCATTAGAAGCCAACATGATAGAGATATTTCTCTTTAACAATTCCGGATTAGGTTTTGTTACGACATTTAGTGTAGCGTTGATTTTCTCCGGGATCGCGATATTATCGTAACCATATATACGAAGTATTTCTTCTACTAGGTCGGCAGGACGATAAACTTCCACCTTACAACTTGGAATATCGACAATAACAGATTCATTATCAAGTTCAACAATTGCACAATCGAGATCTTTTAGGATATTAACTGCGATATCTTTTTCAATTTCCTGACCTGCTATTTTGTTAAGATAAGCAAATTTAAGTGTAACACGAACTGGTGTAAAATCAGCATTTTTCACATCTTTAACATCTGAAGAGATTGTACCGCCAGCTAATTCCTTTATAAGAAGAGCGGCACGTTTCAATGCGTATAAGGTCATATTCGGGTCACATCCACGTTCAAAACGGAAACTTGCATCTGTTTGTAAGGCATGATATTTTGATGTCTTTCGTACTGATGTAGGATTAAAGTAAGCACTTTCAATAAAGATATTAGTAGTTTCTTCTGTCACACCTGACTCCGCACCTCCAAAGACACCCGCGATACACATTGGTTCTTCTTCATTGCAAATCATCAAGTTTGTATTAGTAAGCTTACGTTCTACTCCATCTAAAGTAATAAAAGGAGTACCTTCTTCCAGACATTTTACTATTACTTTCTTACCTTTTATTTTATCAGCATCAAAAGTATGTAATGGTTGACCAGTCTCCATTAATACATAATTAGAAATATCAACTATATTGTTTATTGAACGTAGTCCAACAGCTTCCAATCTATGTTTCAACCACTTAGGTGAAGGTCCCACTTTTACTCCACTGACAGTCACGCCTGAATAACGAGGACATGCCTTAGTATCTTCTACTACTATTTCTATTTCATTATCATTATTATCGACTTTAAAATCATCTACCGAAGGAATAATGAGATGATATTTATCTGTTTTCTCTTGATAGTTAAGAGCAGCCACCAGGTCACGGTTAACGCCTATATGAGATGTTGCATCTGAGCGGTTAGCAGTAAGACCTATCTCGATCGTAACATCTTGTTCTACCGGGAAATAATAAGAAGCTGGTTTCCCGACTTCATAATCTTCGGGAAGTACCATTATACCATCATGTGATTCACCAAGCTGGAGTTCGTCCTCAGCACAAATCATACCTTCAGATACCTCTCCACGTATCTTGCCTTTTTTAATTGTAAATGATTCTCCATCTTTATATAATTCTGTCCCTATAGTAGCAACTAAAACCTTTTGTCCTTCGGCTACATTTGGAGCGCCACAGACAATATTGAGAGGTTCTTCCGCTCCAACATCAACCTTAGTAATATGGAGATGATCAGAGTTTGGGTGATCTACACAATATATTACCTTTCCCACAACTACACCTTTTAAGGCACCTTTAACAGATTCGTACGATGTTAAATCTTCAACTTCTAAACCTGTTCCTGTTAATTTTTTTGCTATTTCTTCTGCTGATAATTCGCAGTTGATATACTGCTTGAGCCAATTATAAGATACTTTCATTGTAAAATCATGATTTAAGATGCAAAGATAACAATTTCTGACAAAATGGCAGATATTTTTACAGTTTTTTTTTACATTATAAAAGATGACAATTGCGAGACAAATGATATATATCGATAATATCGATACTATGATTGAAATTATCGGTTTGACAGATATTGTATTTCTGTAGTATTTTTGCAGCGTGAATGAACAAAGAAATAAAAACAAGTATTATATTAAAAACAAAATAAAATGGAAACAAATAACACAAACAACACAATCAATGTAATGCCAAGAATTGGCGACAATGCTCCTTCATTTAAAGCAAGAACAACACAAGGTGAAATCAATTTCCCGTCAGATTACAAAGGCATGTGGAAAATCTTATTTAGTCATCCAGCCGATTTCACACCTGTATGCACATCAGAGTTCATGTCATTTGGCAAATTAGCAGATGATTTTGCAAAGCTCAACACACAATTAGTAGGTCTTTCTGTAGATGGCTTATACAGTCATATTGCATGGTTACGTACCATAAAGGAAAAGATTGACTGGAAAGGCATGAAGAATATGGAGATCATGTTCCCGCTCATTGATGATGTAGGAATGAATGTAGCCCAGATGTACGGTATGATACAACCTGGCGAAAGTACGACAGCGGCTGTACGTGCAGTATTCTTCATTGATCCGCAGGACAAGATACGTACAATAATGTATTATCCTCTTTCATTAGGTCGTAATTTTGATGAGATCAAGAGAGTATTAATAGGATTACAGACAGCCGACAATTTTGGTGTTGCTTTACCGGCAGATTGGCAACCAGGAGATGAGGTGATTGTACCTACAGCAGGATCGTGCGGTGCTGCAAAAGAGAGAATGCAAAGCAATGCTGAAGATTTACACTGCTATGATTGGTTTTTCTGTACAAAAAAAATCAGTAAAGAAGCAATTGAAGAAAAGCTTGGTTTGTAATAATTACTCTAAAGTTTGATGAAAGTAAGATTAATGTTAATTATGATGCTGCTGCTTTCAATAGAGGCAGCAGCCATCAACAAAGCAGATGAAAAGATGACGATCAATTTAACAAAAGAAGAATTTATAAAGAAGGTGATGGATTACACTAATAATCCATCAGAATGGAAATATTTAGGTGACAAGCCAGCCATAATAGATTTCTATGCTTCATGGTGCGGACCATGTCGCATGTTAGCTCCGATAATGGATGAGTTAGCCAAAGAATACGAGGGTAAGATATACATCTATAAAGTTGATACTGAAGCTGAAGAAGAATTATCACAATTATTTGGAATTCGTTCTATACCATCGATCTTGTTTATTCCTATGGAGGGTAAGCCCATGATGACACAGGGAGCACTTCCAAAAGCAGAATTAAAAAGGATGATAAACGAAAATTTGGGTGTAGAATAACGACTTATCCGATCCTTCCCCAATCGAAGTCAGAAGCAAAATTATTATTAAAATAATCCTTTGTCGATTGATGTTCTGGTTTTGAAAGGGAAGGATCCTGATCCAAGAGCAAACCAACCATTTTTCTTGTATGTCGTATGATAGGCTCATCTTTTAAGAAGTCGCCTATCTTCATTTCTATCATACCCGATTGTCGTGTACCTTGAGTCTCACCCGGACCTCTCAGTTGGAGGTCGGCTTCAGCTATTTCAAAGCCATCGTTAGTTCTAACCATAGTCTCCATCCTTTTTTTTCCTTCAGCAGTTATTTTATGGTCTGTCACTAAAATGCAATACGACTGATCAGCGCCACGTCCTACACGGCCTCTCAGCTGATGTAACTGAGAAAGTCCGAATCTATTAGCATTTTCTATAATCATAACACTGGCATTAGGAACATTAACACCAACTTCAATAACAGTTGTTGCCACCATAATATGAGCCTGATTTTTCACAAAACGTTGCATCTCGAAATCCTTATCTTCAGCACTCATTTGACCATGAACAACACAAATCCTATAATGTGGCTCTGGGAAATCGCGCAATAATGACTCATATCCTTCTTGCAGGTTGATCAAATCCATCTTTTCCGATTCTTTAATAAGAGGATATACAACATATATCTGACGTCCCTCAGCTATCTGTTTACGCATAAAGGAAAGCACATTAAGTCGTTGTTCCTGAAACACATGAGTAGTTTTAACAGCCTTTCTTCCAGGTGGTAATTCATCTATTTTTGAAACATCCAGATCGCCATATTGAGTCATTGCGAGTGTACGAGGGATAGGTGTTGCTGTCATGACGAGTGTATGAGGAGGATAATGAGTTTTTTCCCAGAAGCGGGCTCTTTGTGCCACACCAAATCTATGTTGCTCATCAACGATACAGATTCCAAGATTTTTAAATCTTACATTATCTTCAATAATAGCGTGTGTTCCAATAATTATCTGGACGTCACCATTTTCCAAGGCAGGAAGTATATGTTTTCTATCTTTTTGTTTTGTTGAACCGGTAAGAAGAGCAACTGATACTTTCATTTCTCCCAGCAATCGTTTTATCGTATCATAATGTTGATTAGCAAGTATTTCTGTAGGAGCCATTAGTGCTGCCTGAAAACCATTATCTAATGCTAGAAGCATTACCATTAGAGCTACGATAGTCTTACCGCTACCTACATCACCCTGTAATAAACGATTCATCTGAAAACCTGTTTTCAGGTCGCTTCGAATTTCCTTAATGACGCGTTTCTGTGCATCTGTAAGCGGGAATGGAAGATTATTTTTATAAAAGTCGTTAAAATAATCGCCTACATTATTAAATATGACACTTTTTGTATTACGCTGACGATTTTTTTTATTAAGCAGAAGTCGAAGTTGAAAGAAGAAATGTTCCTCATATTTAAGACGATATGAGGCTAATTGTATATCATTGCTATTAGATGGTAGATGTATTTTATAATAAGCCGTTTTTCTATTCATCAATTTATCTTGAAAAATTAATGAAGAAGGCAGATTTTCGGGAATCATCTCCCATGATTGAAGTACAAGAGTTTTGATGAGTTTAGCTATTTGTTTAGAACCCAAGCCTGCATTACGGAGTTTATCGGTAGTATTATAAACACCTTGAAGGCTCTCACCTATCACTCTATCTTCCGGATTGTATTCTTCAATATCGGGATGGGTAAAGGTAAATTTATTATTAAAGACATTAGCTTTACCGAAGAGAAGGTATTTCTTACCTGGAAGGAACTTATTTTTTATCCATTTAAATCCTTTGAACCAAACCAACTCGATAGAACCAGTTTCATCGGTGAAGGTAGCAGTCAGACGAGAGATGCGAGTCTCCCCATAAGTTTTCATATTAGATATAGTACCAAGCAGCTGATAATAGACATTATCATCGAATATTTGGTTAACTTTATGAATTTTACTACGATCGACATAGCGGAAGGGGAAATAATCGAGCATATCTTGAAAGGTAAAGATACCGAGTTCTTTATTAAGAAGTTCAGCACGTTTCGGGCCTACGCCTTTTAGAAATTCTATTTTCGTCAGAAGAATGTCAACCATTATTTGTTATAAATTTTGGTTCGTAAAGATAAGAAAAAAGTAGAAAGAGCGATGTCAAAGTCTAAAGTATTTTTTAAATGAAAAAAGTGCCACTGTAAAATTTCAGTAGCACTTCATTTGTCTTGGACTTTTAACTTTAGACAATATTAATATTCCCAAATATTTTGTTCGAAATCTATTATAGATTTTTTAATACGTTCAGATTCCAGCAAAGCATCTACACCCTGAGCATATTCACGGATGCTTCTATCGAACACATTTTCTTCTTTATAGATGTAGCTATCGAATAATCTTTTAATAAACACTTCGTCATAGTTCAGGCGGGCTGCCGAGTTAGAACGATTGTAATAAGGAGCCTGTACGAAGACTTCGCGTGCAGCATCGTATGGTATCCAGAATAGAGGTTGAGGTACAGATTCGCCACTTTCTAACTCAATCATTTTAACTGGGCACAGAGCAATAATACGTACCATGAGTTGAGATCTTTGTCTATCGAAATACCATTCTTCTTTGATACGACAACGCATGACCTGAGTCGGATCAAATTGAGAAATGATCATAGTATCGTATTCATCGTAAGGAGGATAAGGTCTTCTGAAGGTTCTATACATGGTATCTGACTGCTTAGTAATAAATTGATTATATGATATTGGGTTAAGCAATTCATCTGTAGGTTCAATATCATAAGCAGTTATTTTACCTTCTTTCATACCATCGATGACGATAGTGATAAAGTTTCTCCAATTTTGATGAGATACTGTAGGGTAATAAAAACCTTGATTGATTTTTTGACGGAAGTCAATTTCGCGCCAAACTTTTTTCTTCCACATAACATCGGCTTCTCTAGGAGAAGGAATTGGGACAGGAGTTTTAATACCTGTAGCATTTTCCTCATAGAGACCATCGGTATATGTCTGATTGAGTATAGTCTGAGCTGATATTTTAGGAGCAAATATCAGAGACATACTGAAGAGACCTATTATTACAAAGAATTTTTTCATTTACAAATTCCTTTCGATTATTTAATTTCGATATTTATTGGGTTCAAAGTACGAGGTTGTCCGTCAGGACCTTTTGCTTGAATATTTTCAAAGAAAAGTTTTTGACCTTTTTTAGCTGTTCTAATAATATCGTTAGCCTCTTGATTGAAGGCACCGCCTCTGATTGTACCTGAGGTTTTATAGTCACCTCCAGAGATTGTTGCCAAGGTATAAGAAACGATACTATATTGATAGTCACCAAATTCGAAGTCACCCATATCAGGAATAATAGCTGCAGCAGCTTGTAATTCTTCTTTAGTGATCTTACCGCTTGAGATACCTGCGATTTTTGCTTCAGGGCTTGGTACGCGTTTTATGCGGAAATCGTAGCTACCCAGGACGACTCTATTACCATCCACCATAGCTGTTGCGGTGACTGTTGTAGTTCTTTCATTAGAAGGAACTTCTACGAGATATAAGCCAGGCTGTGAACCTTTTGTGATCTCACCTTTGCTGATTGACACCTCGATTTTATCGTGGGAGATACCAGGAGCTGAGACTGAGATAGGATTTTGTAAGCCTTGATAGAATATCATCATTTGAGTTGGTGCCACTGTTGCTGAAGGAGGAGCTACTGTGAATGATGATTGGAAAGGATATGGTTCAATATTACCAGTTTCAGGGTCAATCATTTCGACGATACCGGCATAGTTTTGAACGCCTTCTGTTGTTGCAGTAAATTTAAGTTTTACCACACCATCTTTACTTGATAGTTTTTGTATATTTCCTTTAGCTTTTGAGAAGTCGGAGACACCTCTTGCATATTTCACGTCAAATTTTCTTGTTGTATCAGAAGCTGCGATAAAGATGTCTGCTTCATAATCTTGACCTGTCATCACATATGTTGTTTTAGGCAACACTCTTGCTTCCAAAGAATTAAATTTATAATCAGAAGCACCTATTCTCTTGAAGAGGTCTGTGACTGCGTCGAATTCTGTAGTTTGAATTTCACCTATTATTTTATTTAAGATAGCGACATCAGCTGCCAAGATTACGTGGTAGAAATTCTTTTGTTCCCAAGTAAGGACATTATCATTAGCGTCATAATATTCTCCATCTGTTCTGAGGCCTACTTTATTAGCATAATCAATAAGACCGACGGATTGCATGGTGCTGATGATATATTGACGATACTCTTCCAATTTATTACGCAACAAGCTTGCATTACCTTCATTGATCATAAAGTTTGTTGGAGCATCATATTTATCTTTAGCACTGATATTTTTAAGATTCAATTCGTAGAATACACGTCTGTTTGAAGCGTCGGCTTTATCTTTATTTCTGATAAGGGCTTTTGTTTCATCAACAGGATTAAGGATTTCCTCTTTTGTGATACCTTCTGTTACTTGTACCAATGGTAATTTAATCTCATTTTCTATAAAATTGATAATCTCATCGGTCTTAGTACGAATATCGAGAGCTTTATTCCAATATTCACCTGCTTTATCAGGTTGTTTCAGATATTGTTGTTCGAAGGTTCCGTAATAATCCACTATTTTTTTCTCTACGCTAGCGTTGGATGTTTCCAATCCGTCATTCACGATAGCGAATGCATCAAGGATATCCACGGAGACGTTTAAAGCTAACAAGGCAGTCAGAACGAGATACATCATTGAGATCATCTTCTGCCTTGGGGTTTCTTTTCCACCTGCCATTTTTTTATAATCTTTTTATTGAGTTAATAATAAGTTCAGTAATTTATGATTTTACATTCATGGCAGAAAGCATATTACCATAAACTGTGTTAAGAGCTGACATACGTTTAGATAAGTCAACGATCTGATGGTTAAGAGCCTCTGTTGAAGTTGCTGACATATTAACTTTCTCAATATATTCTACCATTGTTTTGTTCAACTGCTTGTTAGTATCAGCTACTACCAAAGAACTTTGAAGTTGAACATCGAGGGCTGATGCTGATTCGGTAGCCTTACGCATAGCTTTTGCGTAGTCGTTTGTAGCTGCGACAGCATTACTGATTTCAGCCATCTGAGCAGCATTTTCGCTTAATTTATTGATACCAGCACCCAATTTTTCGAGAGCATTTTCGCTGATATTAGCTTTATTGAACATTTCGTCTAATTGTTCTATAGCTGAACTCTTATTTGAAGAGTTTTTTGTTCTAGGTTCTGATTTTTCTGTACTTTCTACACCATGGTATGCGTATGCAAATTCAGGATAAACCAAGCTCCAGTCTGGTTCAACGTGTGGTGGTTCAAATGCTGATAAGAAGAAAATAACAGCTTCTGTCAACAAACCGACTGTCAACATAATGTTAGCGCCTGGCCAGTGAGTAAGTTTAAACAAAGCTCCTACAAGAACGATTGAAGCTCCGATACCATAAACAACACCCATAAATTTTTTGTACTTTCTACTTTCTAATAATTTGCTGAAGTTACCCATATCTAATTTAAATTTAATTTGTTAATTCACTTTTAATTCTTTAATCTTCTTTTTTATTTTGATTAATTATAAACTCTTGATGCTTTAGCTGGATTATCGCCCTTGTTACGACCTAAATAAGGTTGGATGCAACGGAATCCGATATAGCATTTCGCTGTATCTTGATATTCGTATGCACGTGTTGTAACTTCGAGATAATATGAAACGTCTTTCCATGATCCACCACGTACTACCTTTCTCTTCATAACTGGCGGGTCATTTTCCTTAGCATTATAGGTATAATTAGGATTCATATCCCATGTAAAATTATATGAGAGAGGGTCGAAGGCACTATTTGTCCACTCTGCCACATTACCAGCCATATCATATAATCCCCAGTCATTTGGTGGATAGTGACCAACCACTAATGTTATGAGACCGCCGTCGGCAATATAATTACCGCGTAAAGGTTTGAAGTTAGCCAAGAAGCAACCTCTTTCATTACGGGTATAAGGTCCACCCCAAGGATAAGGATTAAGATGATTACCACCACGAGCAGCCCATTCCCATTCAGCTTCTGTAGGGAGACGAAATTCTGACAATGAGACTTCACCCTTCTGTGACTTCAAATAATTATTTAACTTCTCTGTACGCCAAATACAGAATGCCTTAGCCTGATTCCAGTTGACACCTACAACAGGATAGTTATCGTATGCTGTATGCCAGAAATATTTCTCTGTCAATGGATCATTAAATGAATATGAATAGTCGTGTATCCATGCCAAAGTATCAGGATATACATTTATTCTTTCTTTTCTAACATAAACGGAACGGTCAGTCAAACCTTGAGGACGATTTGCTAACGCTGCATTTCTATAGTCAGCGTCATTTCTGAAATCTTTCTTTGCTGCAGCCTGAAGATCAACCCAGAAATACTCATAGAATAATTTACGAGTATCTATTTCTCTCTTTCCGAAAAAGCGTTCATGCTCAGGAAGAAACATTTCTTCTAACGCTTCTCTAGCATCCTGATCATCGCTATTCCATTCGATCTTTTCTTTCCAATTAATATAAGGTGGATCGTAAATCTCTCCAGTTTTTGGGTTTTCACTGATAAGATAGACATCTGGCAAAACCTCTCCTAAAAGAGAACGTGCAATAGAGTCACGAACCCAATATACGAACTCACGATACTCATTGTTTGTGATCTCTGTTTCATCCATAAAGAATGCCGATACTGAGATAGACTTAGGCTGTGTGAGTTGACCAGACACAACATCCTGACCTCCAACACCCATGGTATAACTTCCCATTGGCACGAAGACCATACCATATGGATCTGGCTGATAGAAAGGCTTGGATTTTTTGCGAACTCCAACCAACTCTCCCTGTCCACTATTACTACATCCAACGAGAGTTAAAACTAATAAACTTAAAACAAAAAATCTTCTCATCTTACAATTATGATTTATTACTATTTCTCTTCAAATCTCAAATTATTACGAGCTGCCAAAATTAAGAAAAAAATAAATTCAATCTTAAAAAAACTAAACTATAATTTCAACATACATTTTATAAGTATCTAATACTACGATATATTCTAGGTGACTTATCCAAATCCATTTTAAATAAGTAACTTACGCATACCTCGTGTGATCCTTGTACCGCTATGCCGAGGGTATTGATATCGTATGAATATGATATTTGCACATCTTTGATCTTTATTCCTACCATGGCAGCTACCGACTCTTGGTATCTGTAATTAAGACCAAACCAGAATTTCTCATTATACTGTAGTTTTGCTCCCACATTAATTTGTGTTGAAGCTATATCGCTCATCAGGCACAACGATGGCATCAGTACATACAATGGATTACTGAATTGATATTGATAACCTGCCATAAAGTATAAAGTTCTATCACCAATAAAACTAGCGCTGGAAGATGCGGTACCTATCAACTCTTTTCCTTTTGACTCAAAAAGGTTTGTAACAGAGAATCCGACATAGAATGTCTCGGGTATCTGCCAAAACAATCCAAAGTTACCATCTATCAACATTGAACTTTGCTCTCCTTTTGGAATTATTGGGTCATTAGAATTAGTAGGATAAAACTGTCCAAAGTCAACGGAACGATTAACCATTGCGAACGACAATCCAATGCCCAATATTCCGGGACCTAGATCTAAATGGTATGAATATCCTATATTGACATTTACATTATTCTCAAATTCTATCTTGTCCTTCATAATTCCTAAGGAAAGTCCACCTCGCAGAGCTCTTACGGGCATATCTCCTGAAAACAACAATGTCTGTGGAGCAATTTTATTCCCATTAACATCTTGGAAACCAGTCCATTGATCTCTAAAAATACCCATCACATTAACACCTTCACTGAGACCGCCAAAACCCGGATTCACGGTTGCATAAGAATTGCTATAGTTAGTAAACATAGGTGCTTGTTGCGCATTCATACCAAAATGCATTGCAACAAACATCAGTATTATTATGTATCTTAACCTTTGCACCATGAAATTATTATTTTTATTTTAACTTATTTTTTATTTGTTTATTGTGTTTATATCAATAATAACATAAAAATCATCTAAATAATCTGATGATGTCGTTGCCATTAGCATAAATTAACAAGATCAATAGTATTATTAGTCCTACACTTTGGGCTATTTCCATAAATCTATCACTAGGTTTTCTTCTGGTTATCATCTCTATTAAAAGGAATAGAACATGACCCCCGTCAAGTGCAGGAATAGGTAATATATTCATAACAGCCAAAATAATTGACAGGAAAGCTGTCAATCTCCAGAACTGAATCCAATTGAATTTGTCAGGGAAGATACTTCCTATTGAAATGAAACCACCCAAACTCTCATACGCCTTTGTACTTGGATTAAATATCAACTTCAACTGTTTCCAATAATCGCTAATTTCCTTGCCAGTCTGAGAAAATCCTTCGGGAATAGCTTCGACAAAAGAATAGTTCTGGGTCTTTAATTCCAACACCGGTTCTACATAAACACCTAACAAGGCATCTTCAGCAAGAGCAATTGGAATATTAAGTGTATCATTATCTCTTATTACACCTATATTAATATCTTTCCCGGCATATTGTTTTATAATCTTTGTAAAATCCTGATAATATGGAGTCATATTATCCTCAACATAAATAATTCTATCCCCTTTTTGCATTCCTGCTTTTTTCGCCAAAGAACCAGGAGCGAAATCATTAATTACAAAAGGAGTACGATATGAAATAAATGGAGACTGGGCTTTTATAAGTTTATTTATCACATCTTCTGACAAATTAAGCACAACTGTTTCCCCATCTCTCTCAACTTCAATAACTTCGGGTTTATTCAAGATGATAGTCATTATAATTTGGTCAAAATTTTCTATTTGTTCTCCATCTATACTCAATATTTTATCACCATCTTTTAATCCTAATTCTTTTCCGAGATCATCGGTATATATACCATATTTATTAACCTCAGATGTTGGAAGATATTGAGATCCTTGAGATATCAAAAGACCTGTGAATATAAAATAAGCGAGCACTACATTCATCACAACACCTCCAACCATCACTATCAATCTCTGCCACGCAGGCCTACTTCTAAATTCCCAATCTTGTGCGGGTTCGTTCATCTGTGCCATATCCATAGACTCATCTATCATACCAGATATCTTACAGTATCCACCTAATGGAACCCATCCTATACCAAACTCGGTATGCTCCTCATCAGTACGCCAATCGTCTTCAGGCAAACTTGTCAGATCTATAGCTTCATAACTTACGTCCTTCTTATTTGTCACTGGATCAATACGTTCATGTTCAATATATTTCTCAGGAACGTTTTTGCAGAACCATGCAAAACGCCATTTTCCATGGACTTTCTTAAATCTGACGATAGAAAAATTAGGATTAAAAAACATGTAGAATTTCTCTACTCTTATCTTAAAGATTCTAGCTGCAATAAAGTGACCGAACTCGTGCACTAATACCAATATTGATAACGATAACACGAGTTGTATGATTTTCATTAATACATCCATTTGTACAAAAAATTTTAGCTTGCAAAGATATGAAAAAAATATTTGTGTTAGTTTATTTCAAAAGAAATATATTCTTCAGGGTTTAATGGTATTCCATTGAACCACAACTCAAAATGCAAATGAGGTCCTGTTGAAAGGCTTCCGCTATTTCCGAATATCGCTATCGGGTCACCTGCATTGACATAGTCACCGTCTTCTTTTAACAGAACAGCATTATGTTTATATATTGATATAAGATTTCCATTATGCTGAATACCAATACAATATCCATTTTCAACAGTCCAATCTGAAAATATCACCGTACCGTCGGCAGTAGCTTTTATTACAGCATTATTCCCTGCAACCAAGTCAGTACCATAATGCTTCTCATCTCTATCAAAAGAATTTGTCACTATACCATTAACAGGCGTAAAAAATGATACCATTTGAAAGTCCTGACTAATATCGGACATAATAGGATTACCGAAGATATTATTGCGTGTCTCCGTTTCATATTCCAATCTAAAGATACTATCTTCTTTCGATTTTTTAATGGTAATATTACTGAAGTCAGTATTACTAGACTTTGTCAATAATGAGTTAATGCTATCCGTATCGAAATCTTCACCCATAATTATCTTTTTCAGATTATTAATATACAGGTCTTTCTGTTTAAAAACCAGTTCTAATGAGTCGGCTTTATGCTCCATATCATAAACTCGTCTGTTCAGGCTCACATCAGTATAACCGGGGATATATTCTCGCAAGGGTGTAAAAGCGATGATATATGCTGTCAACACTATCAACAGTACTGCTGAAAGTACAACAATACTGAAGAAGTTCATTCCACTCAACCTGAAGTGGATCTTCTCTTCGTATGTATCGTTATTGTATATGACTATGCGATACCTTGTGTTTAATTTATTCCTAAATTTCTTTTTGCCGTCGCCCATATCATTAATACGCAGATTAATTAGAAAGATTGTATCTGTCGGGATGTTTTGCCGTAATTCCCCTATAGAAAGCCTCTATAAGTTTCCAATCGGCATCATAATCTCCTGACGGATATATAATTGGACCAAATCCTAACTCTTTTGTTTTAAAATCCAAAAAACCCATAACTATTGGAACTTTGGCTCTTAATGCGATATAATAGAAACCTCTTTTCCACTGTTTCACAAGTTTTCTTGTTCCTTCCGGAGTAATGACTATATTCAAATCATCGTATTTATCGAACAATGCCGCCACATTTTGCACATAGTTATTGTTTTTATTTCTATCTATAGGTATTCCTCCTAGTTTTATCAAAAGTTTATTCAAGAGAGGATTATCAAAAAATTCTTTTTTTATAAGAAATTTCACTGGAGTATCTAGGGCAAAATATGCAAATCGACCTATGATAAAATCAAAGATACAAGTATGAGGCGCCACTACAATAACGCACTTCCTCACATCTTCAGGAATCTTACCTACCAGTTTCCATCCCAGAACCCTTACTATTCCAGCCCCTATATACTGACTAAATTTCATTGTTAAATATCTAATTGTAATCCCAGTGAGTTTTTAATAGCAATAATTTCAGGGTTTTGTTTTGACATTCGTTCAAATTTCTCTTTATCTGTGTATGGAATATCTTCTTTAGGACGTTCCACTATTACTTCCTTAAGAACAAATTGGTTATTGTGAAGACAATTTTTTAGAAATTCATGCAGCTGATGCATATTATTTTGATCTTTGATAACCAATATATTATCAATTTTAAATTGTATTTCCCATTTATCTTTAATGCATGGTTCAGCTCTTTTTATTCCTGCGATAAAGACTGGTGATGAATTTTGATTTAACAAGATGAAGTCATTCCATGCTTTGGACAGTTGTTCTTGAGTAAAGTCGTTATTCCACACTTCCTCCACCACACTTTCTTCCTTTTTATTTTCCTCTGCGTTTATTGAAATTGTACCGGCTCTATTGAGGCGTGTAGTTCTCACTTCTCTCACTACAGGTGTTGACTTTGGAGCTACTGTCACATCATCTCTACGCTGCTGCTGAGGTTGTTGTTGAGGCTGCTGTTGAGGTTGCTGTTGAGGTTGCTGAACATTGGGTTGCGGCATCTGTTGCTGAGGTGCAGCTCCTATGTAACACATTTTCATCAGGCAAATCTCAAGATGCAATCTTTTATTACTGCTGTTTTTGAAGTTGAGGTCACATTGGTTAGCAAGATCTAATGCCTTCAGGATAAAATGTTGGGTACATTTTTGAGCTTGTTCTCTATAACGTTGTTTTAATTGACGACTTACCTCCATCAATTCTATAAGTCGCTCATCTTTAGCAAGAAGGACATTTCTCAGATGTGATGAAAAACCTTGTATAAAATGCTGAATATCAAACCCATTTTCAACGACATCATTGAGAAGAAGAAGAATAGCGTTGTTATCTTTGGACAAAACATTATCCAGCATTCTGAAATAATACTCATAATCGAGTACATTCAAATTTGTTATTACATCTTTATACGTAATACTTCGGCCTGAGAAACTTACCATCTGGTCGAATATTGATAATGCGTCACGAAGAGCTCCGTCAGCCTTCTGGGCTATGATATTTAAAGCATCTTCTTCAGCCTGCACACCTTCTTTAGCTGCGATATTTTGCAGATGCACAGCTATATCATCAACGGTAATACGTTTAAAATCAAATATCTGGCAACGTGACAAGATTGTTGGAAGGATTTTATGTTTCTCTGTTGTCGCTAAAATAAATTTTGCGTATGCAGGAGGTTCTTCCAAAGTTTTCAGAAAAGCATTGAAAGCAGCCTGCGAAAGCATGTGAACCTCATCTATAATATAAACTTTATAACGACCCAGCTGAGGAGGTATTCTCACCTGATCGACAAGATTGCGAATATCATCAACAGAATTGTTGGAGGCGGCATCTAACTCATAGATATTAAATGAATTAGAGCTATTAAAACTTCTACATGACTCGCACTCATCACAGGCTTCCATATCAGAGGTAGGATTCATACAATTTATGGTTTTAGCCATAATTCTAGCACATGTAGTCTTACCTACACCACGCGGTCCACAGAACAAGAAGGCCTGAGCCAAGGTATTAGTTCTAATGGCGTTCTGCAATGTAGAGGTTATAGCTTTCTGCCCAACAACACTGTCAAAGGTGACAGGTCTGTATTTTCTGGCTGATACGACAAAATTATCCATGAAACGATATTTAATTCAAGCCGTAAAATTACAAGTTTTCCACGAATTTTTTTATATTTTTTTTAAAAAAAGCTAATTGTTACAGTCTAATTGTTTATTTTTGCATTTTTCGGATAAAAATATCGAAATAAAAGAGGAAAAATTGAGTTATCTATCGTGGTATGATTAAAAATTTTCAAAAAGTGTTGAAGATAAGCAGAAATAATATCAGAAACATATCACTGATTTTTTTGTCAGTATTGGTGTTAACATCATGTTCTACAAAGAAAAACAAGTGGAACAGAAGAGTATATCATAATCTAACGAGCCATTATAATGTTTGGTGGAATGGTGATCAGAGTGTAAAAGATGGAGAAAAAGCACTGAAAGAAAGTGTCAAAGATGATTATACCGTCATTTTACCTGTTTACAATTATGGAACAAAAGAAAATGCCTTATCTCTTAACTCCAACATGGACAGAGCGATAGAGAAATCTTCCATATGTATTCAGCGACATTCTATGCGTTTTGGGGGTAAGGAATACGTAAAATGGATTGATGACGCATATCTCACAATGGCTATATCTAATTTCTATAAACAAGATTATATTCCTGCAAGACGTACATTCGATTTCGTTGCCAATTCATACAGATATAATGATATTTCGTACACTGCAAATCTATGGCTAGCAAAAACTTACATTGAAACGGAGCAATATCACAAGGCTGAGGCTTTGCTTCAATCTCTCATAGTAGCTACCTCGGAAAACGACAAAATGCCAAAATATGTCAGAACAAACATAGATTTAGTCTTTGCAGACTTCTTCATCAAACAAAAAAAATACGATGAAGCTGTAAAATACTTAAAAAGCGCATTATATACTGCAAAAGATAAGGATTCTAAAGTAAGAGCCATGTTTATCTTGGGTCAAATATATGAAAATCAAGGTGATAAAACTAGAGCAACAGAACAATTCGAAGCTGTCATCAAGAAGCATCCTAACTATGAAATGACTTTTGAGGCTCAGATGAATCTTGCGAAATGCCACGACTCTGAGGATACAATAGATATCATGAAGATGTTCTGGAAGATGCTTGATGATGTCAAAAATATTGAGTACAAGGACAGGATATATTATTCAATGTCGGATATCGCCTTACAACACGACAACGAACCTCTTAGCATTCAATACCTTAAAAAATCTGTAGCGACAAGTCGCACAAACGACAGACAAAAAGTAAAATCGTCATTGAAGTTAGCAGGTATGCTATTTGAAAATAGCGATTACATCTTATCACAAGCATATTACGACACTGTTGTGATGACTATGGACAGAACATATCCTGAATATGACAGTTTATTAAATCTATCGGTGATATTGGGAGATTTGGTTGCCAATCTGACAACTTATCAATTACAAGACAGCCTTTTACGTCTTGCTAACATGGATTCTATCTCAAGAAATAATATTATTGCACAAGTCATAGAAGAGTATGAGGCAGAACAGAAACGTCTTCAAGAAGAGAAGGAGCTTAAAGAACAATTGGCATTATTAGGTGGAGGTGATGAAATTGCCAGCCCAAATATGACAAACACTTCAGGTACTTCCTCATGGTATTTCTACAATCAGACTTCATTAACACGAGGTGCCACTGAATTTAGAAACAAATGGGGTAACAGAGCATTAGAAGATTTCTGGTTCATCAGCAACAAACAAAGCATGTTGAGCGGTGAAGAAGAGACAGAGGATGATCCGTTGGCAAAATTCACTGAGGAAGAGCTGGCAAAAATGACAGATGAAGAAATACAAGCGATATTGGACGGAGAAAAGGGATCTGCTCCTGCCGACACTGCCATGTACAGCCCAAATGAACCAGGTTATTATTTACGTCAGATTCCTTTCAGCAAAGAACAGCAGAAAGAGGCTAATAACCAGATACTCACAGCTTTAAATAATATTGGATATATCTATTATGATAATCTTGAAGATTACGACAATTCTATTGACGCTTATACAGAATTAAATGAACGTTATCCGGAAAATGAACATGAACTTTCTTCATGGTTCTATCTCTACAAAATGTACAGTGTCAAGAAAGAATATGACAGGGCTGATTATTACAAGAATTTAGTACTGACAAAATATCCTGACTCTAATCAGGCAAAGATTATTATTGACCCTGAATATTTCATCAAAGAAAAAGAAAAAGGACAAGAGGCATCAAATTTCTATGCGAGAACATTTGATGCATATAAAAATGGACAGTATAACAGAGTCAGGATGAATGTTATAAAAGCTCGTGAATTATATGCTAACGACACTGCCCTCATGCCTCGTTTTGAGTTTTTGGATGCGGTATCGGCTGGTCAGCTTGAGATCGTAGATTCAATGGCATACGCATTATACCGTCTTGTAAACAAATATCCTACAAGCAGCATCAAGCCTCATGCCATGGAGATACTTCTCAAAGCTAACGAGATGTACAATTTAGGTCTCCCTGTAGAAAGCGCGCGCCAGAAAGATGAAATGATAGAAGAGAAAGAATCTCCATACAAATATAGTCCTAACGAGGAATATTATGTCATGATCATCTGTAATAGCAAGAGTGTGAGAATAAATCCATTGAAGGTTCGTCTCAATGACTTTAATAAAAATAACTTCAGAATGTTACAGTTAGAGGTTAAGAACGTAATTCTTAACAAACAAGAAACCATTGTAACAATAGAGAAATTCGAAAATGAATCTAAAGCGGCTGATTATAAAACAGCTATGTTTATCACTGATTATCTATTTGGAGGTATAAGAGAAGATCAGTACAAGGTACTTCTCATCTCAAAGGATAATTATCCTATCTTCTTCAGTAACAAGAATGTAGATGAATATATAGATTTTTGGAACAATAAGAAATAATAATAAAAAACAATAGTTATGGCAACTACAGAAAGTCCGGCAAGAAACATTATAGGTAACGGCACGCTAATAAAAGGTGAGGTAGAATCTAATGGCGACATCCGCATTGATGGCAAAGTCGTTGGCTCAGTCAAATCTACAGGTAAGGTCGTTATCGGACAAAATGGTATTGTCGAAGGAGAGATTAATTGTAAGACAGCAGATTTCTCAGGTATTGTAAAAGGTACTGTTAATGTTGAAGAACTCACTACCATGAAATCCACTTCAAAAATGGAAGGCGACCTTTACACTAAACAGTTGTTTATTGAAATAGGAGCCATTTTCACCGGAAAATGTCAGATGGGCAGCATTGAACCTCAGAAAAAAGAAATAAAGAAATAATGAATCGCAGCAGAAACGTGTTTTTAATAGGATTGGTATGCCTTGTAATATTTGTGATTATATTGACTACTATCCTAAAACAATTTATACCTCTATATATCACTCCTTATTGGGCTTTGCAGATAGTATTATTTGTATCAGTAAGTGTAATCGTTTTCTTCAGTGTTACAAAGGCAAGAAGCAAACAAGATATGTATAAATTCACCAACTTCTATATGGGCATTACCATCGCCAAAATCATTTTATATTTTGCAATAATATTACTATATGCCCTTTTGGTTTCAACAAATGTCAAGGCATTCATTATCACATTTTTTATATACTATATCTGTTTCAGTACTTTTGAGACATATTTTTTGGTTAGAAAGAATAAATAGTTTGTTATGAACAACGAAATAATCGGTTACGAAAGGATAGACAAATATAATCCTGAGAAATTAGAGAAGTTACAGGAACATTATGCAGCTATTATAGAACTGCTCGGAGAGGACATAAATCGTGAGGGTCTTGAAAAGACGCCATTCAGAGTAGCCAAAGCCATGCAATTTCTAACTCAGGGTTACACTATGGATCCTATGGAGATATTATTATCGGCACGTTTCAAGGAAGACTATCGCCAAATGGTTGTTGTCAAAGATATAGAGTTATTTTCTTTATGCGAGCACCACATGATACCTTTTATTGGCAAGGCTCATGTCGCTTATATTCCTAACGGCTATATCACTGGTCTTAGTAAGATAGCTCGTGTTGTTGAAGCCTTTTCTAGAAGATTACAGGTTCAGGAACGTCTCACAACACAGATAAAGGAAGCTATAAACGATGCTTTGCATCCTCTTGGTGTTGCAGTGGTAATTGAGGCACGACATTTGTGTATGAGCATGCGTGGGGTTCAGAAACAGAATTCTGTCACTACCACATCCGACTTTGTGGGTGCCTTCGAGAGAAGTGAGACACGCGCTGAGTTCTTACAGCTTATAGGATCAAATTTACATTAAAAACAAATAAAAACATTTATCATGAACCAGTTTAATGATAATTACAATTTAAACAGAACAGACACAAGAGCATTATCAAACACTTTTGTCTCTAACGTTTTCTTATGGATGTTTGCAGCCCTTGGCATCACAGCAGCCACTGCATTTTTGTTTGCTAATAATGATGTATTATTTAGCTCTTTAATACAAATAACACCCAATGGAGGTGCCAAAGTAAGTACCCTCGGATGGATTGTAACCTTTGCACCTTTCATTATTGTACTCATAATGTCGGCAAGAACTCATAAAATGAGTGTACAGTCGATGGTTTTGTGTTATGTTGCCTATTCTATTCTGATGGGAATGAGCCTGAGCTTTATCTTCTGGGCATATACCTCAGCATCTATCTTCAAGACTTTCATTATCACTGCCGGCATGTTTGGTGTGATGGCAGTAGTAGGTTATACAACCAAGACCGATCTCACACGTTTTGGATCAATCCTTATGATGGCTTTGATAGGAATTATTATCGCCACATTGGTGAATTTCTTCATGCATAGTGCTACTTTAGATTATGTAATAAGTATCATTGGCGTACTTATCTTCACTGGACTCACAGCTTTTGACATACAGAAAATCAGACAAATAGGTGAAGCCGGCATTAATGACGGCGAAGTAATGGCAAAACTCACAATACACGCAGCTTTGACATTATATCTCGATTTTATCAATTTGTTCCTATATCTTTTAAGATTCTTTGGAAATAGTAGAGACTAAACAAACATATACCATTAACCATAAACTATTAACTATAAACTATTAACTTTATAATATGAGAGCATACGTTTTTCCCGGACAGGGAGCCCAATTTGTTGGAATGGGAAAAGATCTTTATGACAAATTCCCTAAAGCTAAGGAAATGTTTAACAAGGCTAACGATATACTCGGTTTTCACATTACAGATGTAATGTTTGAAGGCACTGCTGAAGATCTGAAGCAAACTAAAGTCACACAACCAGCTATATTTCTACACTCAGTCATATTAGCTAAGATGTTAGGTGATGACTTCAAACCAGACATGGTAGCAGGTCATTCCTTAGGAGAGTTCTCCGCATTGGTAGCAAACAACACCTTACAATTTGAAGACGGTCTTAAGTTAGTGGCAGCTCGTGCTAATGCCATGCAGGCCGCTTGCGAACAAAGTCCAGGTACCATGGCTGCGGTAATAGGCTTAGATGATAATAAGATTGAGGAGATATGTGCTTCAATAAAAGATGAAATCGTTATAGCAGCTAACTATAATTGTAACGGACAAGTTGTTGTATCTGGTAGTCTTGCCGGTGTTGAGATGGCATGCAAGATGCTTAAGGAGGCTGGTGCTAAACGTGCATTACCACTCCAAGTAGGAGGTGCTTTCCATAGTCCTCTTATGGAACCTGCCAGAGTAAAACTAGCCGAAGCGATACAAAATACTAAGTTTAATCAAGGTATTTGTCCAATTTATCAAAATGTGACAGGACAAGCCGTGGCATCACCTGACATAATTAAAGTCAATTTGATTTCCCAGCTCACCTCGCCTGTAAGATGGACACAAACAATGGCAAATATGATCGTCAACGGTCTTACAGAAGTAGTTGAAGTAGGTCCAGGTACCGTATTACAAGGCTTATTTAAAAAAGCCGGCTCTGAACTCTTACTTTCAAGCGCGACAATATAATTTAAAACTGAAAGTTAATAACTTTTAGAGACGCATCAATGTAACTTTCAGCAAAACACATTGATACGTCTCTTTTTTTAATTTAATATAATATACTCAGTATGAAAAACAAAGTCATAATGCCTGTTATTTTCTCCATTATTCTTGCAATAGGAGTGTTGTTAGGTATAATTATAGCAAAATCAAATGGAATTGTCACTACAACTGACAAAAATGACAATTTGTCATGTATTAATGAAGTCTTTTCCTTGATTGAGAACGAATATGTTGATACTATTAACATTAAAGATTTACAGATAACAGCCGTCACTAATATTCTTGAGACTATGGATCCTCATAGTGAGTATATAAAACCTGAGATTCTCAATGATGTAAACGAGAATTTGTACGGTAGTTTTGAAGGAATCGGAGTCTCTTTCCGAATAGAGAAAGACACCATCACAATTATCAACACAATCAAGGGAGGACCCTCCGAGAAGGTTGGAATACTTGCCGGAGACAGAATTGTATATGTAGGTGATACACTTGTTGCTGGAGTAAAAGTAACTAATAATGATGCCATGCGCCTTCTCAAAGGTCCTAAAAAGACCAAAGTCGATGTCAAGGTAAAACGTCATGGAATATCAGAATTACTCGACTTTACCATCACAAGAGATGTAATACCTACTTACAGTATTGATGTATCCTACATGATTGATGACAATATTGGCTTTATAAAACTCACAAAATTCTCATCGACAACATATGATGAATTTATCACAGCCATCAAAGAGCTTAAGAAGGAAGGCATGACAAAACTTATTCTTGACTTAAGAGGTAACACCGGAGGTTATCTGGGTGAGGCTGTAGCTATTGCCGATGAAATTCTTCCCAACAACAATCTCATAGTATATACAGAAGGAGAAAACCGTCCACGATCTTACATCTTTGCTCGTCACAGAGGGATGCTAGAAAATGATGAGATTGCGGTTCTTATTGACGAAGGATCAGCGAGTGCAAGTGAGATCGTTGCAGGAGCATTGCAGGATAACGACAAAGGCATTATAGTCGGAAGACGGTCTTTTGGCAAAGGACTTGTTCAGGAACAGTTCGATTTAGGTGATAATGGAGCTCTGAGATTAACGGTTGCTCGTTATTATACACCTACTGGTCGCTGTATCCAGAAACCTTTTAGCGGAAATAAAGAAGAGTACCTGCTGGAAGAATACGGACGTTATGAAAGTGGAGAAATGTTCAGTATTGACAGCATACATTTTGCCGATTCATTAAAATACGTCACTCCTGGAGGTAAGATAGTATATGGTGGAGGAGGTATCATGCCAGATGTCTATGTTCCGTTGAAAAACGACAGCACTCATTATTACTTTAACCTTATGGTTAATAGCAGCATCCTATTCCAATATGCTTTCGACTATTCCGACATTCATCGTAAAGAAATAATGGAATATGGAGATGTTAAGAATTTCGATAAAAATTTCCATTTCACTGATGAAATGTTTAATGAATTAGTCATTAGAGCCGAACAAAAAAAGATAAAAGGTAACAAGAAAGAAACAGAGGTCGCAAGAGAACTGTCAGAAGCATTATTCAAAGCTTATGTGGCAAGAAATATCTTCGGTGATGAAGCTTTTTATGTGATTTACGAGCCCATGGACGATATTTTGCAGAAGGCTATTGAATTATTGCAATAAAAATAAGAACAATTCATTCCTAATAAAGAAATAATTTTGTATCTTTGCAGCCCGATTTTAGGGTAAAATATGAAAGTAGGAAACGAATATATACTACCAATTGCTGGATTATCAATAGGTTATCATGACTATGAATACCAAATTGATGATAAATTCTTTGAAAATCTAGATTTTTCAGAGGTTAAGAAAGGTAATATTAAGGTGAATTTAAATGTTGAAAAACACGAAAGAGAATTCATTTTCACGTTTAAATTCGTTGGTAGTGTGTTTATTGCCTGCGACAGATGTAATGATGAGTATGAACAACCTATAGAAAATGAGGCTGTAATATACATAAAATATGGAGCTGAGTATGAAGAGGAATCTGATGATGTCATAATAATACCATCAGAACAAGGGGAGTTTGATATCAGTTCTTTGATATATGAATATATCATATTATCATTACCTATTCACAGGGTTCATCAAGATGAGAGTGAGTGCAACCAGGATGTCATAAGCTATCTACATGGTTTAGAAGGAGATAACAATAATGACACAGAAGAGATAGACCCTCGTTGGAAATGTTTGGAAGAATTAAAAGACAAAAAAGATAATTAATTAACAATAAAAAATAGTGTAAAATGGCACATCCTAAGAGAAGACAGTCTCACACAAGAGGCGCAAAGAGAAGAACACATTATAAGGCAGAAGCTCCAACATTAGCAGTATGTCAAACAACAGGAACAATCCATGTTTACCACAGAGCTTACTATGTAGATGGTGACTTATACTACAAAGGAAAGTTGGTCATGGAAGGTGCAAAGAAATAAGAAAAGCGCTTAATCTTGTAGTTTTTTAGAAATAAATTTGTTTCATCCGAAGATAATTTGGATGAGACAGATTTTTCTTTGTGTTTATTCTGAAATAACTATTAAAACTCTAGAATTCTATTACATTAGAGCTCTAGAGTTTTTTCTTTATCAAGAAGTCAACAAAAGAAGGAAAAACTTAAACAAAAGTACGTTATTTCAAGTACGAAAAAAGTACAATAAATATAATAATGAAAAAAATTCAGCGTTTAGGTATAAATTAGACACTGAATTTTTTTCATAATCTTTATATTGTTTTTCCCTGCTTCTCGTGTAGAAGCGGGGTTTTTATTTTTAAAAAATAACATTATACACACGAAGGAACCCCTGTAAATATTATTGGCAGTGAGTCTTCAAGGCTTTTTCCGCTTCATTGAAATATAATGTGAGTTCTTCAGCTTTATGCGCATCGGAGCTTATTATAACAGGAATATTCATCTGTTTCATAATAGGGAACACCCATGTAGAAGGATAGAAATCATTACTACGCTTCTTATATAATCCTCGAGTATTAATCTCCACTATCAGTGATTTTTCCTTTATTAAGGTCAGAGTCTCCATCAAAAGGTCGCGGTACCATTTCTCATCTTCAGTAAAATACCTATCACGGTTGTGCATCTTTATCTTATCGAAATGACCTACTATATCAAACTCTTCAGTTTCAATCATCTCATTATATTGATAAAAGAATGCTTTCACGCCTTTTCTAATATCACCATCATAATACTTAAACAAACCTTCATCGTAAGTCTCTACTTTAGAACCATCTATGAACCAAAGCTTATCAATCTCATTTCCGACAAGATGAACAGATCCTATCAAGTAATCGAGTTCATAATTTTCCTTAGTCTTTTTAAAATCATTAACTATACCTGGGATGAAGTCCATTTCCATAGAACAATAGATCTTGATTTGGTCTTTATACTTCTCTTTTAAAGACTTTATGGTATCCACATAGTTTTGGACATTATCATTTCTTATCGCGAATGTATTTTCAAAAGGCACTGGTGAATGATCTGAGAAACCGATTATTTTCAATCCTTGACGGATAGCTTCCTGGACGATTTCTTCGGCGGTAGATTTCCCGTCCGAAAAGTTTGTATGTGTATGTAGATTAAACAGTTGCATTATTAGGTAGAAATTATAATTCTGAGTCAACCACTTTATAAACCTTATCGCCACGTCGCACCACCTCTTTGGTAGGGATAGAACACAACTCCCCTTTTACGCTGGCATCCACCGACTTAAGATCTACACGAATTTCAGATATTTTATCCTCATAGACACCTGTTGTTGGACCTATAATCATGATATCATCACCTACATTGAGATCTTGAGTTTCCATTCTGATTTCAGCGACATTTATTTTACCGAAGAAATTGGTTATTGTTCCCACAAAGATTTTTGTCTTAGTAGCCTGAGAACCATATCGTTCAGTCCACTCTCCTATTTTTCTTCCAAGATAATAACCATCCCAGAATCCTCTATTATACACAGAACGGAGTCGTTGTGTCCACTCTTCTATTTTTTCTTGAGTGAAAGTTCCATTACGTATTGCATCGACGGCTTCTTTATAGACACCTACTGTGACTTTGGTGTATTCAGGAGATCTGCCTCGTCCCTCTATTTTAAGGACTTTTACGCCTGCATCAAGCAGTTTATCTAGAAATGGCAAGGTACAAAGATCTTTTGGTGACATAATATACTCATTTTCTATGTCGAGAGTAATTTCTTTATCACGATCTTGTACGGTGTAGGCGCGACGACAAGTCTGTACGCAAGCGCCTCTGTTAGCAGAAGTATTAAAGTTATCCAGACTAAGATAACATTTACCGGAAACTGCCATACAAAGAGCACCATGACAGAAGACCTCTATTCTCACCAGATTACCTTTAGGACCTCTAATATCAAGCTCCTCTATCTTTCTAGTTATTGCTTTAACCTGATTTACAGACAGTTCACGAGCTGTTACCATGACATCTGCGAATTGGGAATAATATTTTATAGCCTCTATATTGGTGATGTTACACTGTGTTGACATATGAATCTCAACACCTATCTGTTTTGCATATTGTATCACGCTTTGGTCTGAGGCAATAATAGCGGAGATATTATTAGCTTTCACAGCATCAACAAGTTGCCGCATCTCATCGAGTTCTTCATCAAAGACGACGGTATTAATCGTAACATAGCTTTTTACATTATTTTCATTACATATTGTAGCGATGTTATGAAGGTCATCAAGGGTAAAGTTCTTCGTTGATTTAGAGCGCATATTAAGTTTTCCGATACCAAAATACACCGAACCTGCGCCAGCTTGTATGGCTGCCGATAGAGCCTCATAAGAGCCTACCGGAGCCATCACTTCTATGTCGTTAAAATTAATTTTCAACTTATTCTATATTATCGTGATTATCAAAATTATCATAATCTCTCTTTAAGAGCAGCAGCTCTATCCTCGAGGCCTTTCTTACCTAGAAGAGCGAACATATTTTTCTTGTATGCCTCCACGCCAGGTTGATCGAAAGGATTAACCTCTAGCATATAACCACTTAATGCGCAAGCCATTTCAAAGAAGTATATCATCTCACCTATGATTGTAGCAGAGATCTCAGGAATTTCCAAGACAATATTAGGTACACCACCATCAACATGTGCCAAAATTGTAGCTGTTTCTGCAGTTTGATTTACTTCAGAAAGACGACGACCAGCAATATAATTCAATTGATCAAGATCATTATCGGCTAGAGGAATTCTGATTTCTTTAGTAGGATTTTTTACAGAGATGACGGTCTCGAACAGATTGCGCAGACCTTCTTGTATATATTGACCCATAGAGTGCAAATCGGTAGTGAAAGTGTCAGATGCCGGGAAGATACCTTTACCATCTTTACCCTCACTTTCTCCGTAGAGCTGTTTCCACCATTCTGCTATATAATGCAAACGTGGCTCGTAGCTCACCATAATCTCATTTGTTTTACCTTGATGATATAAAGCCTGACGAGCAATAGCATATTTAGCGACCTCATTATCGGCATTTTTATTATCCTGACAATATCTTTCCACTTCAAGAGCACCTTTTACAAGTTGTTCGATATCGATACCTGCGACAGCTATTGGAAGTAATCCAACAGGAGTAAGTACAGAATAACGACCACCTACATCGTCTGGCACAACGTATGTCTTATATCCTTCATTATCAGCAAGAGTCTTGAGAGCTCCTCTTTCTTTATCTGTAATTGCGACAATACGAGTCTTTGCTTCTTCCTTACCATACTTCTTCTCAATATGATTTTTAAGAATACGGAAAGCGACAGCAGGTTCAGTGGTAGTACCTGATTTTGATATCACTGCCATTGAATAATCTTTATTGTCAAGAAGTTCAAGCAATTCTACCATATATTCCTCACTCATGTTATGACCTGCATAAACCACCTGTGTTTCGCCTTTTCTACTTATAAAAGGAGCGAATTGATGTGAAAGAGCCTCAATAACAGCTCTTGCGCCAAGATATGATCCGCCTATACCAACAACAACGAAAATTTCAGATTTCTCTCTAAGTATATCTGCCTGATTCTTGATATCTTGAATAAAACCATCATTAATCTCCGAAGGAAGTGTAACCCATCCTAAAAAGTCGCTTCCAGCACCAGATTTATCATATATTGTCTTAAAAGTACTTTCTACTTTTGATGCATACTCTGAAAGTTGATCATCGGTAACGAAACCTTTAATCTGACCTAATTTTGTATTAATATGTACCATAATGTTAATATTTTATTTTGATGCGAAGTTACAACATATTTTTTAAAAAAGGAAAATTATTTTAAAATTATGTTTTTTAGCATTAAGTCAAAAAAAACTATCTTTGCAAAAAATATTATATGGACTTTTCACCTATATATCCTATCATAAAACTTCGCAAAGGCAAAGACGAAGCCGTAAGACGTTATCATCCATGGATTTTCTCCGGCGCAATAGAATCTGCCGCACCTAATCTTCAAGCCGGCGACACCGTGACAGTAATAGATTCTAAGAACAATGTCCTTGGAACAGGTTTTGCGGAAGCAGGTAACATCGCTGTTAAGATACTCGCTTTCGAGAACAGAAAGATAGACGCTGACTTCTGGAAAGAACGTCTCGCTAAAGCCTTCGAACTTCGTAAGATGATGGGATTGACCGACAACGAACATACCAATTGCTATCGTCTAGTCCATTCGGAAGGCGACAACCTCCCAGGTTTGATAATCGACATTTACGGAAAGACAGCTGTCATTCAGGCTCAGACTGAAGGCATGGCGTTGAATGTAAAAAACATTTCTGAAGCACTTCTGAAAGTCGATGGTTTGAAGATTGATTCCGTTTATAACAAAAGTTCCGAGGCGATGCAACGCATGGGAAAAGACGCTGTGGAAGACGGCTATCTCTTCGGAGAGAAATCGGACGATTTCGTACTTGAAAATGATTCTAAATTCTATATCGACTGGGAAGAAGGTCAGAAGACAGGTTTCTTCTTAGACCAAAGATATAACCGTGATTTGGTGCGACAACTCGCTAAAGGCAAGAACGTCCTCAACACTTTCTGCTATACGGGAGGTTTCTCCGTGACAGCACTTAAAGGCGGCGCTAATAAAGTCGTTTCCGTCGATTGCTCAAAGAAAGCCATTTCTGCTTGTGAGAAAAACATCGCTCTCAACGGTTTCGACATCAAGGAAAATCCGAGTGTGGCAGAAGACGCTAAGCTTTTCCTTCAGAATATGAAAAAAGGCGAATTCGATTTGATAATCCTCGACCCGCCTGCATTCGCTAAGAATCATAAGTCGCTGCACAGAGGACTTCAAGGTTATAAGTTCATCAATTATGAGGCGATGACCAAGATCAAAGAAGGCGGACTTTTATTTACTTTCAGTTGTTCTCAAGCAGTAGATAAGGCGCAGTTCCAAAGTATAGTCATGGCAGCTGCCATCGAGGCAGGTCGCAAGGCACAGATAATATTTCAGTTAGATCAACCTGAAGATCATCCGGTCAACATCTATCACCCGGAAGGAGCTTATCTCAAAGGATTGGTTTTGAAGATTGATTGAAGAATTTAAGACACACGTCCGTGTACATCTACGGGAGATTCGAGAGAACCAAAAAACTTCTCAGATTCTATTTCGTTCATTTTTCTCTTCTTCAACTGTTAATTTCCATCCATTTCGATATAATATTTCCAACCATTCTAAAAGTTAAAAAATGTTAATTTCCAGAAATATATAGATACAATTATTATCTTTGCGGAAAATCAAAATTTAAGGTAGCTTCTGTAAATAATTTATAGAAGTCAGTTTTATTAAGAAACCTAATCGGTATGGGTAAATCAATTAGTACTATAGACAACGATTATCTGCAATGGATTCAAGATCTATGTAAACGCTATCGTCAAAGTCAGATTAAGGCTTCAATGCAGATAAACAAAGGCATTCTTGCTTTTTATTGGGAATTAGGAAAAGATATTGAAGAACGAAAGTACGATAACAAATATGGATCTCATTTTTATGAGAATCTAAGCCGTGACTTATCTAATGTCTTAAATAACAAAAAAGGATTAGCACCAACAAGTTTAAGATACACAAAGTATTTTTATTGTTTATATGCTCCATTGTTTGAAAATTGTCGGCAACTTGCCGATGATTTTGATCTGTTGTTTTCAATACCTTGGAGCCATCATCAGAAAATCATTGATAAGGTTAAAGGCGATGCGAAAAAGGCTTTGTTCTTTGTACGTAAGACTTTGGAAAATAATTGGGGACGAGGAGTACTGGTAAATTTTTTAGAAACGGATCTTTATGAGAGACAAGGTCTGGCAATGTCGAATTTCCAAATGACAATGCCATCTTTTGAAGGAGACCTCGCACAACAGATGTTAAAAGACCCGTATAATTTTAACTTTCTTCCTTTAGGAGAGCAATATACTGAAAAAGAACTGAAAGACGAATTGATTGATAAACTCTCAAATTTTCTCTTAGAATTGGGCAAAGGATTTTCATTTGTCGGTCGCGAATATAGATTATCAGCTGGAGGGAAGGATAAGTATATTGATTTATTATTTTATGTTATACCTCTTCACCGTTATTGTGTTGTTGAGGTTAAAACTACAGAATTTGATTTCCAAGATATAGGTCAACTTGCGGGATATACAGCAATGGTTGATGAATTATTAAACACAAAATTGGATAATCCATCCATAGGACTATTGATATGTAAAGAAAAGAATAGTGTACTTGCACATTACGCTCTTTCTAGAATTAATTCTCCAATAGGCATATCTGAATTTAGAATTCCAAAACAACAACTGCCAGAAGAATTAAAAAACAGACTCCCTACCATCGAAGAAATAGAAAGATGTATGAATGTTTAATTACAAAAAATATCGATAAAATTCTTTATTTTCAAACAATACTACAAACCTCTTTAGTCATTTTGATTTTTCTGTCGGAATATTGTACGACATCTTTTATTGCTCCAAATAAATTCATATATTTGCCTATTCCAAATTTGTTGAATTTAAAAACAAAATCAGATGACTTTAAGCTGTCGATGCAACCTATCGCTCTGTCCCCTTCACCTCAGACAGCCAGCGTATGGAGTTTTTGTTTGAATTGTATGACAAATTAACAGGAAAGTAAGGTTGAAATAATATAACAATCCCCGCTAAATGTCGTTCGATTTTACGACATTGGCAGAATTTAGTTATGCTTCTGATTCTCACATTCTCATTTTCTCAATCGTCTTTGTCGTTGAAAAACCATCAACTAACTCTATCGTCTCTACTTTTCCACCTTTTGCGGTTACAATGTCGTAGCCGACGATGTCTTCTGCTTTATAGTCTTTGCCTTTTACGAGAACATCTGGTTGAACTCGTTTGATAAGATTATAAGGAGTGTCTTCTTCAAAGAACATTATCGCATCGACAAATTCCAATGCCGCCAATACCACAGCGCGTGCTTTCTCGTCATTGACAGGGCGCGACGGACCTTTCAGTCTTCTTACGGAATCGTCGGTATTCAGACCTATTATAAGAATATCGCCTAAATCGGCGGCTTTCGACAGATATTCCACATGACCACGATGCAAGATGTCGAAACAACCGTTTGAAAATACAATCGTCCTGCCTTCCTCACGCCAGAGATTCAACTTCTTATCAAGAGATTTGTCGTCTAAAATCTTATCGTAAATCTTTTCCAAATATTTCATGTTAATTTGTTTTAAGCTTTGAGCAATGAGCTTTGAGCCATTTTAAATTGTTAATTATACATTGTTCATTGTTAATTCAAAGGCGAACGTCTGTCGATAAAGAACATTATCGCATACGAGATGACACCCGTCACAAGATAAAATATCATCTGTGTCGTATGATTTATCGTCACGAAAGAGACAGCTGCCGATTCCGATATTCCGTAAAAACCGTTGAGCAGCAATATTCCTATGAAATGATAGACACCCATTCCGCCAGGAACCGGAGCCACGACACCTAATGTCGCCAATCCTAATAAAGTGACGGCTTCTGTAAGTCCGAGATGCGAGGTTTCCGGTAACATATAGAATGGCAACCAAGTCATCACGACATAAAATCCCCATATTAATAATGTATAGATTATGAACAGACCTTTCTTCTCCATGGTGAAGATACTCTTGATTCCATCTAAGAAACCGTTCCACAGAGAAGCTATTTTCTGATATAATTTATTCTGAGAGATAAGATGTCTTTTCTTCTTGAAAACAAATAAGATAACTAAAAACAAAGCTATCATTATTGTGATGAGAGCGATTCCTATAACGACATTGGCTTTCAGTTTTGCTATCAAAGGATTTAGCCAAGAAGTTATCAGACTTCCGAGCAGATTCCATTGAAACAGAATGACTAACAATGCCATTCCGAAAAGTATCACAAGGTCGAGGACACGTTCTGAAATTACTGTTCCGAATGATTTGTCGAAAGGAATGTTTTCTTTTTTGGTTAATGTTCCGCAACGTGTCACTTCGCCGAGACGAGGGAATACTGTGTTTGCGAAGTAAGCTATCAGGACAGATTCGTAAGTCGTTGAGACTCTTGTTTTATATCCTAATGCTTCTATCAAGATATTCCAACGGAGAGCTCTGAAAAACAAAGATATTGCCAAGCAAGCGAGGCTCAGCAACATCCATGAATATTTTGCCGTCTTGATATAATCAACGACTTCAGAGAAATCTATTTTTCTGAAGCAAAGCCAAAGAAGAAGAATCCCCAGAAAGAGGAAAATGATATATGTTATTGCGTTGGAGACCTTCTTATTCAATGCTTTATATTTTATTGTTTTTATCTGGGAATACGATAGAAGGCTTATGTTTCTTAGCCTCTTCGAAATCCATTGAGCAATATGAGACGATTATTACGAGATCGCCGACATTTACTTTATGAGCTGCTGCGCCATTGATTCCTATGACTCCTGAACCGCGTTCGCCTTTGATGGCGTAGGTGCAGAGACGCTCACCATTAGTGATATTATAGATGTCAACGCGTTCGTTTTCAATAATGTTAGCTGCGTCAAGCAGGTCTTCGTCGATAGTAATGCTGCCTATATAATTAAGGTCAGCTTGAGTTACTGTAGCGCGATGGATTTTAGATTTGAGAACTTCAATATTCATATTAAAATTCTAACGTTATCAATTAAGCGAACTGGACCGAGTTGCAAGGCGACAAAAATACGAGCATGGTTACTATCTCTCCAATCGTTCAACGATCTAAGATTATTCTCATCGGTAATTTCCACATATTCTACCTCAAACTCTTTAATCTCAGCATATTTCGACAAGGCATAATCCTTCATTTCCTGAGGAGACATAGTATTTAACTTAGAAGATGCCGATTTCAAAACAGAATGTATCTTAGGGGCAAGGGCACGTTCCTCCGCATTAAGACGCACATTACGCGAACTCATCGCTAATCCATCATTTTCTCTAACGATAGGGCAAGGCATAATCTCGATATTCATCTGGAGTATATTAACCATCTTTTTTATTATTGCCAGCTGCTGAAAATCTTTCTCACCAAAGTATGCTCTATCAGGAGTGACTATCTCAAAGAGTTTACGAACCACTATAGCAACTCCATTGAAATGACCTGGACGGCAGGCACCTTCCATAACGCGTTCCAGATCCCCAAAATCATAATGATCATCCACTTTTTCAGGATACATTTCTTCTACAGATGGCATAAAAACAGCATCGCAACCAGCACTTTGTAATTTCTCAATATCTAGTTCCGGAGTGCGAGGATATTTTTCTAGATCAGCGGGATTATTGAACTGAACTGGGTTTACAAAAACGCTACAAACCACTATATCGTTCTCTTTTTTAGCACGATTAATCAACGAAAGATGACCTTCGTGAAGCGCGCCCATAGTAGGAACAAAACCAATTTTTAAACCTTCGTTACGTTTATCTTCTACAAAACGTTGAATATCAACAATAAAATTAAAGACTTTCATCTTATGAGAATTTCTTATATTGTTCTATAAAAACGTCACAAAGGTAATTATTTTGGCAAAATAATAAATGTAAAATGAAAAATAAATTATTCGCAAAAAAATATTATTTTTGCATTCTGAAAAAGAGAAGCAGCAATGACATCTTGTTTGTTATTTATTGTATCATTGACACGTCTCTACAAATTGACAATTGTACATTAAATTCGCCCCTATAGTTCAACGGATAGAACGAAAGTTTCCTAAACTTTAAATCTGGGTTCGATTCCCGGTGGGGGTACACATCTCTCCTTATTATTTACTTTTAATGCAATATTATTGTTTATTTTTTGTTATATTTGTAACATAAAACGAATTAGTATGATAAAAAAATACCTCAGCCTTTTAAATTTAATAATATTCTGTATAACAGTAACTTACGCTCAAGTAGGAATACATCATTGGGAGACGCACGCACCTGGAATGAAAGTGATTAGCGTTGATGTGATGCACGAAAAAATCTTTGCAGCAACCCCTTACGAGGTTTTCTATTATAACACAGCTGATAATTCTATTAATAAATTGTCAAAAGTAAACGGATTAAACGACTTTGGTGTTAATGTAATACGCCACAACCCTAATAATGATTTACTCTTTATAGGTTATTCTAACACTAATATAGATATTATTGACAATCAAGGTAATATAAAAAATCTGAGTGATATAAAGGATAAAAACATCTTAGGAAACAAAACCATCAATGATGTTTATTTTATCGAGGAATTGGCATATGTATGCTGTGGTTTCGGTATTGTTGTTGTTGATATGAATCGTAATGAGATCCGCGATACATATATCATCGGAGAAGGCGGTTCTTACCTATGTATCAACGATATAACCTTATATGATGACAAATTATACGCCGCAACTCCAGAAGGAGTGTACTTCGCTGATTATCATAGCGAAAATCTCGCCGACTTCTCAGAATGGCATCTTGACAGAAGTATGATACACGACAAAATAAATTATAATGAAATTGAGACCTTCAATGATAAACTAATCGTTAACTTCACTGAAAACAAATACAATACCGATACAATGTTTATCTACAACGGTGTAAAATGGGATTATTTTCTCAAGGATGACAATTCGATAAAAAGAGAAATCAGATCTCAGAGCGACCGTCTGATACTCACAAAACAATATTCTGTAAGAGTCTTAGACAGCAATTTCAACAATATATCTAACTTCAACAATTCATTAGGTCCTTTCTCCACAGTTTATGACAAAAACAGAAATGCTTATTGGATTGGCGATAACACCACTAGTCTTATCAAAATGAATTTAGATGGTTCTAGACAAACCATAGTTTTTGATGGACCTTTTAACAACTTAGCTTTTGAAATTAAGGCAAAAGGTGATCAGCTTTGGGTGGCTCCGGGAGGATACACCAGCACATGGGCTAAACGCTGGCTCAAAAGTGGTGTCTTTTATTATACCAATAACGACTGGGCTTTTATAAACGATTGGAACACAGACGCTTTAGATACCATATCTGATCTAGTATGTATTGCTATCGACCCTATTAATAGTTCAAAAGTATATGTAGGTACTTTCGACAATGGCATTTTAGAAATTGAGGATTTCAAGCTTAAAAAAATATACGATAATACTAATAGTAGTCTTGGCGAGCTGGTCGGCTACGAATATGTTTATATCACAGGTCTTGATTTCGACAGCAAAAATAACCTATGGGCTGCCAATAGCGGCGCTGATAAAATGTTATCAGTAAAAACAACAAAAGACGAATGGTATTCATTTAACATCGGTAATGGCGACATCAGTCATCTTATGGTTGATGAAAACGATTACAAATGGATCTTACGTCGCGATGGATCTATCATTGTTTTCAACGACAACAAAACTATATCCACAAATAATGATGACGAATACAAGATCATCACTAACACTGATGGTCAGGGCGGACTTCCACAAATAGCCAATTGTATGGCAGTAGATAAGAATGGTACTGTCTGGGTTGGCACCAACGATGGCTTGGGACTATTCTACTCCACGTCTAAAATATTTAAACATGGAGAAAATTACGATGCATCCAGAATTCTTGTGCCTCGCAATGACGGCTCCGGACAAGCCGACTATCTCCTGTCTGGCGAATCAATATTGAGCATTGCCGTTGATGATGCCAACAATCTTTGGTTTGGAACAAATAATGGAGCTTTTTATATCTCTAATAATGGCATGACAGAATATCATCATTTCACTCAAGAAAATAGCCCCTTGTTATCTAATAGCATCAAAGACATCGCTATAGACGGTAATGGAAATGTATATTTTGCCACCGACAAAGGTATTGTGTCTTACAGAGGTAATGCAACAGAAGGCAAGACTACAAATTCTGAAGTCATAGTTTATCCTAACCCTGTCCGTCCAGAATATTCAGGTCTAGTGGGAATCAAAAACTTAGTGCCTAATAGCTTGGTAAAAATAACAACTACCGACGGTTCTTTTGTGACTCATCTCTATGCTGAAGGCGGACAAGCTGTTTGGGATTGTACCAGCATCGATGGCAAAAAAGTGAAACCTGGTGTTTATCTGATCTTTATCAGCGATAAAAGTGGCAAAGAGACATTCGTCTCAAAAATCCTTATATTAGGATGATAACAATAGATAATTCTAAGACTAGAGCTATAGTCTTACAATCCATACGTTATGGAGACAGCAGTCTCATTGTCAAAATGTTGACAGAAGAATTTGGTCTGCAGTCGTATATGGTTAAGGGTGTTTGGGGAAAGAACTCCAAGATGAAACCTGCACATTTTCAGAATATGAATTTATTGGAGATAGTGGATTCTTCTAATAAAGGCAGTCTGCATTTCATCAAAGACCTATCAATATCATATTTTTACAAGAACATTCACAGCGATTTCAAAAAGACATCTATCATAATATTTATCAGCGAGTTAATATCAAAGTCCATCATTGATAGTGATATTGACAAAACCTTATTTAGATTTATATATGATTCTTTGATATGGTTGGATGAGAGTGAATCGGCGGCTTATATAAATTTTCCTATCATTTTCGCTATGAAGTTGTGTTCTTATCTAGGTTTCTCTCCAAATCTAGAGACATATCAGGAAGGAAGATTATTTGATTTATTAGACGGCGACTTTAAAAGCGACAGTAATAGTATTCACGTGATTGATAACAACTTAAGCACCATTTTCTATAATATCTGTAAGAAAGGATATGAGAATTACGATATTAATTTAAGCAATAGTATCCGTCAACAACTGTTGGAAGCTATAGTACTATACTACAAGCTCCACGTGGAGAACGTAAAGGATATACGTTCTCACGAGATCTTGCATACTATATTAAGTTAATAAATGTAATGATCATCATCCATTTAGGGCATCAGCGCCACTAACGATTTCCACTATTTCATTTGTAATGGTAGTTTGTCTGGCTTTATTATAAGAAAGGTTAAGCTCTTTAATAAGTTCTGTAGCATTATCTGTCGCCTGCGTCATTGATATCATACGAGCACCTTGTTCCGATGTATAACTATCGAGTATAATCTTATAGACCTGCATTTTGAGAGAACGAGGTAACATTTCTTCAAATATTATCTCCTTAGAAGGTTGGAAAATGAAATCAGTTTCCACATTAGTTTCCTTTTGTATATTATCCGATGAGTTTTTGATAGTTAAGGGCAGAAATTGCTCTGTAACAAGGATTTGAGTTGATGCATTCTTAAACTGATTATATACGAACAATATCTTATCATATTTTTTTTCTGCGAAATCTTTTATCAGTTTCTCAGCAAAAGGCAGCACATTGTCGTATGTAACATCATCGAGAAGTGCATTTTGGTTAGCTACGACAGGATATTTTTTATACTTAAGGGCTTCTTCTACTTTAGATCCTATACATATTATGTCGATCATATTATTATCAAAATACTCTTGATAATCGTCATGTATAAGATTAATTGTATTACGGATGACATTAGCGTTAAACACTCCACAGAGGCCTTTATTTGATGACAGGGGGACGATGAGTATTCTTCCGCCGGTTCTTATCTCTGAGAATACGTTATCAGACTTTTGATCACTCATCGCCATTGCCATTATTTCGCCAAACTTTTCTGCATAAGGACGCATTGCGATGATAGCATTTTGCGATTTACGCAATTTAGATGATGCCACCATTTTCATAGCGCTTGTAATCTGTTTAGTCGAGTTAACAGATTCTATTCTCGTCCTGACTTCTTTTAAGTTTGCCATAATGTTTAAGATTTCTTAGTCATGGTATCGCATGTTTCAGCAGCCACTTTTTTCAACACTGTTGTTACTTCATCGTCAAATTGACCTTGTTTTATCTTTGTCAAGATGTCTGCGTGATCTAAATTAAGTATTGAGATATAATTTTTCTCAAATTCAGATATTTTATCTATAGGTATGTTTCTCATCAGGTTATTCACGCCGCAATAAATTATAGCCACTTCTTCTTCTACTTTCATTGGAGAAGACTGAGGTTGGATAAGCATTTGCACATTACGGCGACCTTTATCGAGTATAGCTTGAGTTGCGGCATCGAGGTCGGAACCGAATTTTGAGAAGGCTTCCAATTCGCGGAATTGAGCCTGGTCGATTTTCAATGTTCCAGCCACTTTTTTCATAGATTTAATTTGAGCCTTACCGCCGACGCGTGACACTGAGATACCGACATTAATAGCCGGGCGGATACCAGAGTTGAAGAGGTTAGTCTCTAGGAATATCTGTCCGTCGGTAATAGAAATCACGTTTGTAGGGATATATGCCGACACGTCACCGGCTTGCGTTTCGATAATAGGAAGAGCAGTAAGTGATCCGCCGCCTTTTACTTTATCTTTAAGGCATTCCGGAAGGTCGTTCATCTTCTTTGCGATCTCGTCGTTATCCACGATCTTCGCGGCACGTTCAAGTAATCTTGAGTGCAGGTAGAACACATCGCCAGGATAAGCCTCACGTCCAGGTGGACGACGGAGAAGCAATGAAACTTCACGGTAGGCGACAGCTTGTTTCGACAGGTCATCGTATATTACCAATGCAGGACGACCGGTATCACGGAAGTATTCACCTATAGCTGCACCGGCAAAAGGAGCATAATACTGCATAGCAGCAGCGTCAGAAGCAGTAGCAGCCACCACTATAGTATATGGTAAGGCTCCATTATCTTCGAGAGTCTGCACTATATTAGCAATAGTTGAACCCTTTTGTCCTACAGCAACATATATACAATAGACAGGTTCGCCTTTATCGTAAAATTCCTTCTGATTGATGATAGTATCTACAGCAATTGTTGTCTTACCTGTCTGACGGTCACCGATGATGAGCTCACGTTGACCACGACCAATAGGTATCATGGCATCGATAGCTTTGACACCAGTCTGCAAAGGTTCACTGACAGGTTGACGAAATATTACACCAGGAGCCTTACGTTCAAGAGGCATCTCAACAGTATCGCCTTTAATAGCGCCCTTGCCATCAATAGGGGTTCCAAGAGTATTGACAACACGACCCAATAGACCCTCACCCACATTAAGTGAAGCAATCTTATGCGTACATCTGACGATATCACCCTCTTTAATGTCGCCGGTATCATTAAGAAGAACAACACCAACGTTATCAGGTTCCAGGTTAAGGACTATACCCATAGCACCTGTCTTTTCAAATTCTACCAATTCACCGGATTCCGCGTCATGCATTCCATAAACACGTGCGACACCATCACCGATCTGTAATACAGAACCTTTGGTGTCAAGCTCACCCTTGGTATTGAAATCTGTTAATTCCTTCAGTAATATAGCTGATATCTCAGCAGGTTTAATGCTATTCATTGTATATACTTTTATTTCTTTTCTTAATAACCTTTAATAAATAAATTCTCATCAAAAATAGAATTCAATCGTTTCAATGTAGCTTTTACGCTAGCATCATATTGATAATCATCATAATTAACTATAAAACCACCGATAATGCTTTTATCAATAACATTCTTTATCTCGATAGAATCCTTTTTTATAATCTTATGTTGAAGAATCTTTACTATTCTTTCTGTAGTATGTCTATCAAGTTCAACAGCAGTTGTAACCGTGACTATACCTATCTTTTTATACTCCAGATACAGTTCGTAATATTTCTGATATATATTACCCATGATAGACTCACGATTTTTCTTTATCATAAGAATTAGGAAATCGAGACATGTATCTGTAATCCTATTCTTAAATAATTCAGTTAAGATATTGATTTTATGATCTTTAGATACAAATGGCTGATTCAATAAAGTTTGTAGTTCTCTACTTTGAAGTAAAGTTTCATTTACTAGTTTCAAATCATCAAGGATTCTTTCCACCGCATCATTTTTGACGGCGTAATCCAAAAGAGCCTTGGCATAACGATGAATTAAGACAGTATATTTCATACGTTTATTGAATTTTATTTTTATCTTCTATCTCTTTAAGGAGTCTGTTGATATAATCCAATTGTTCTTTATCAGATTCCAAAGCCTTACCGATAATCTTTTCTGCCACTTTAATAGAGATATCTGCTATTTGATTTTTCACTTCTATTGTCGCTGCCATTTTTTCATGTTCAATAATCTCTTTGGCATTTTCGATGATACGGTCTTTTTCCTCATTAGCTTTAGCTTTAGCCTCTTCTATAAATTTATCAGAAATTTGTTTTGCTTCATTTAGCATTTTTGTACGTTCTTCACGAGCTTGTTGAAGCAATTGCTCATTATTTGCTTGCAGCTGTTCCATCTCTTTATGAGTACGTTCAGCCAATTCAAGAGCATTATTGATTTCTTCTTCGCGTTTTTTCAGCATTCCATTAATAACAGGCAATGCGAATTTCGCCAAGACAAAAAACACTATTCCAAATGCCAAGGTCATCCAGAACAACAGACCAAAATCGGGAGTTATTAATTCCATTTTTTTTAGTTTAGAGTTTATAGTTTAGGGTTTAGAGTAGTTTTAGAGTTTATAGTTTATGGGTTTAAGATAAATGATAATTTCAAGTGTAATCATATCAACCAACCATCAACTAAGAACTTTACAATTACTCTTCACTTTATTTATTTTAAATTTCAACATTAAATTTTAATTCGTCATTGCAGCCAACCGCTGCAATGACGAAATTTCCACTCTGATTACAGAGCGATAAGCATACAGACAACCAAAGCGAAGAATGCAACACCTTCGATAAAAGCTGCAGAGATAATCATGCTTGTTTGAGCATTACCTGCGATTTCTGGTTGACGGGCCATTGCTTCCATTGTTGAGCTACCTATTCTGCTGATACCTAAACCAGCACCTATAACAGCTATTGCAGCACCAAGAGCTGCACCTAATGTTGCTAACGGAGCCAAATCAACGGCTGCCTGAACTACATCTTGTAATAATACCAATAATGACATAACTTATAATTTTTTTAAGTTTATAATTTATAGTTACTCTATATTTTACTTATTTTCAACTTTCAATTTTCAATTAATGGTGGACCTCCTTCGCTGCCATTCCAAAATAAATTGCCGACAGCAGAGTAAACACGTATGCTTGAATATATGCTACCAAAAGCTCGAGACAATCAGCGAATATCGACAATATCAGCGACAGCACCGACATTCCCGCACCTGCCCAAGCGCTCATCTCTCCAACAATAAAAATCATACTCACAAAACCAAGTAACACTATATGACCTGCCGTAATATTTGCAAACAGACGAATTGCCAAAACAACAGGTTTGATAAAACATCCCACCACCTCTATTATTGGCATCAATGGCAGAGGAAACTTCAACCACCAAGGCACACCAGGAGTGTTAAAGATATCTTCATAATAATGCTTCTTTCCCGTCAGGTTTGTAATGAAGAAGGTAAACAAAGCTAAAACTGCCGTCACCGCTATATTACCTGTAATATTAGCTCCAAATGGGAAAAATGGTATCAAGCCCAAAATATTATTAAAAAATATAAAGAAGAATACCGTTATGAGATAAGGCAGATATTTATCATAATCTTTTCCAATATTAGGTTTTGCAATATCATCGCGAACATAGAGGATCAGAGGTTCTATAAGAGCCTGCAGACCCTTTGGAGCTTTCTCGCCCCTCTGACGATATCCCTTTGCCACAAGTAGAAATACTACAATGAGAAGAGTACATGAAATTAACAAGCCGCACACCGTCTTTGTAATTGAGATATCAAATGGTCGAATCTGAGTACCATCGCTCATTACTCTTACCACTTTCCCTTCATATTTTCCTTCATCAGGGATCTCAAATACCACCTCATCACCGTTTCTATCTTGTGTATAATACTGATTTTCATGATGAAAATGTTTAGACGAGAATATATAAAACTCACCCTCACTATAAACTATTATAGGAAGATAAACACCTATATGTTTTCCTTTCCATGTACAAATGTGCCAATCGTAAGAATCCAAAATATGGTCGAAGATAAGTTCTCCTGCGTTTAAACCTTCTTCTTCAATTTCAATTTCAATTTCATCTATTTCATCCGATTGCTGAGCAGGCTCCGCAAAAGAAGAGACTCCCATCAAAATAATAAAACAAACTAATAATGCGTATCTTAAGAGATAATTTGACAAATAATTTGTTATATATTTTACTTTATTCATATCAAATAAATACCTATTTATTAATAATTTGCAATTTTACAAAAAAAAATAAATGTCAAAACAAATATTAATGTTTTTTTTGAAATAAAGTTTATTATTTTTGCGATATGGCAAAAAATAAATATTACGTGGTTTGGAATGGCAGGCAGATAGGTGTCTTCAGCGATTGGGAGTCATGTAAGATGCAGATTGAGAACTTTAAAGGAGCTCGATACAAATCTTTTCCTAATAGAGAAACAGCAGAAGCAGCTTTTAAAGCCGGTCATGATGTTGGCAGTCAGATGTCGTCACTCAGAAATATGTCGGTAGAGCAGCCTATAGGTCAGAGCATAGCTGTTGATGCCGCCTGTTCCGGAAATCCTGGCAAGATGGAATATCAAGGAGTCTTTGTCGAGACCAAGACTCATCTTTTCAAGAGCCCTGTTTTCGAAGGAGGCACTAACAATATAGGTGAATTTCTTGCCATAGTACATTGTCTTTCATGGCAATACAAAAACAAGCTTTCTTATCCTATCTACAGTGATTCCGTCAATGCCATCAAATGGGTCAGTGATGGATGTTGTAGAACTAAAATCATTGAGAATGATAAGAATGCGTATCTTTTCAGTGTGATAAGAAGAGCTGAGAATTGGCTTCGTAATAATAGTTTCAGGGTGCCAATATACAAGTGGAAGACTGACATATGGGGTGAGATACCAGCTGATTTTGGCAGAAAATAATTTTTATTAAAATATAAAAACATGATTAAGTTTGAAACCTTTTATATTCAATGTCCAAGATGTCATTCATGGATGGAAGGTCATATCTTAAAATCATCAATGATAAACCAATCGATTTTATATTCTGACGGAAAGATTTTAAACGATGGATATATCACTGAGTCTCAAAAAGTCATGATATGTCCTGCATGTAGTCATTGGTCGTGGATTGAGGAATATAATGAGCCTGTTATCAGTTGGAAGAAACCTTCTGGTTTTTACTACACATGGAACAGTTGGCGTTTTTATGGAGTACATTTTGGAAGCAATGAAGGTCGTATGGCTCTGGTTAATCATTACAGAGATTTCTTAGAGAAATCAGATACAGATGTTGATAAAGAGATATATTTTCGTCGTTTGATGTGGTGGGCATACAATGATCTGATACGAGATCTTTATCAGACAGACATTCATCATATTATTTCGAAGGAGATGAGTTTCAATGTCTGGAAAAAGAATCGTGCGAAACTGTTAAACGGGTACAAGCTTTTCCGTGAACATCGGGAGGATTATTTAGAGAATCTTAGGATTCTTGTCAAGTTACTTGAGAACAGATATACCGATGATGATGAGGAATTCGAGGCGACAGCACTCGATATCATTGAGATATACAGGCAGTTAGGTAATTTTGACAAAGCTGAGGAATTAATAAACAAAACCACACGGCGCACGTACTTCATCGCCAGTATTGAGAAAAGGATTAGTGCCAAAGACGATTTAGTTTTTTTAGTGACAGGATGATATTTAAGAGTTTAGTATCTTATTAATAACATGTGAAGCGCAGAAGCATCCAAAGATAGCAGGCATATATGATATAGTACCTACTGTCGCTATTTTATTCTCTGTTTGTTCTTCTATTGAGACTGCACTATCAGCAACTTTCTCTGGAGAAAACACCACCGTTATTCCTTCACGCACACCCAAACGATGTAATCTTTTTCTGATATAAAAAGCAAGGCGACAGTTATAAGATTTCGATATATCAGCGATTTGTATCATCTCAGGATTAAATTTACCTCCCGCACCCATACAACTGACGATATTATGTTTATTTTGCACAGCATAATATAGAAGAAACACTTTAGGAGCCAGTGTATCAATAGCATCGACAATAAAATCAAAGGGTTGTTCCATAAGATCTATTATCGACTGATCCTTAAGATATTGGTTTAGAGCCACAACCTCAACATCAGGATTGATATCTCTGATACGTTCAGCCATCACCTCCACTTTTGGACGATTTAAAGTGCTATCCAAGGCTAAAAGCTGTCTGTTTTTATTCGTGATATTGACAGTATCGCTATCCACAATTGTCATTTTACCAATTCCGGCACGTGCCAATTGTTCGGCGGCATACGCTCCCACCCCACCTAATCCTACAACCAATACATGACTAGACGCCAACTTCTTGACGCCTTCGTCTCCAACCAATAATTGTGTCCTTGAATACCAATTCATATTTGTCCGAAAATTTTTACAAAATTACTAAAAATATCTTCCCTTAAAACATCTATTGTCATTCCCGACAAAAGGGCTGCCCGTTCATAAACAGAAAGTATGCTTTTATTACTGTCATCCGTTTCTAGGAAAAGTCTATCCTTTGGAATACGACTAAGAAGTTCCACCGCCCGTTTTTCATTGTTAAACAAAACATTAGAAAGAGAGAAATAAATATCATAAGGTAAAAGCTGTTCTAGTGTCTGAACATTAGACTGAAATGCATGAATAATCCATGGCATCTTTGCCTTGGTTTGTTTTCTTATGGAGATAATCTCAGGGAAAGATCTCACCACATGCAAAATCATTGGTTTACAATATTTTTCAGAGATTTCTATATGTTTTAACAACAAATCTTTCTGTAATGAAAATGTTTCATGATAAAGTCTGTCAAGACCAGTCTCACCTATAGCTATTACATTATCTTTAATTGCGTTATTCTCAAGAAAAGCAATATAACTATTATTATCAAAATAATTTTTCACCGACCAAGGATGTATTGCCACTGAGCATAAACGCAAAGCATCAATACCGATACCATCTTCGATATTGATGCTTTTTACTTCTATAATTTCATCATTATCAGTAATTTGACTAGAATGAGTATGTATATTAACGAATTTATTCATTACTCATAAGAGTCAACATTATGTTGAATTATGATTTCATTGGTGTCGATATTATAAGCGAGCAGATTGCCGAAACCGTCTCTATTTTTATAGTAGATACCATTGTCAAGGGAGAGGAAGTCATAAGCTTCCGACTGAGAAAAGAGATGTATCATTGACAGTTCTACTGGGACATGACCGTGGATAATTTTTTTTCCTGCGACTTTATTTTTATCTACCTTAAAATCTCTCACCCACATCATGCTAGAGAAATCCTCGAAAGGGTTGTTAATGTGAAAGTTTAATCCGGCATGTACAAGTATGCATTTATCTAATTCCATATAGAATTTAGTGTCATTCATCCAATCGATATAGCGTTTGCTAATGTCGCGCGGTCTTTTCACGCCGAAGCTATCCAATGTCGCTGCGGCACCGTTTTTTCTCCATTCTTTCTCTATATTGCTTTTAAACAACATCCTGTCCTGATCAGCATGCCAAGCCTTGACGCAATAATCCTCATGATTACCTCTAAGACAGTGAATATCATAATCTTGGTCTTGCAGACTCATGATGTAATCTATCACGCCTTTACTATTAGGACCTCGGTCGATATAATCACCTAAGAAATAGAGAGTATCCTCTTTGGTAAGAGAGATACGATTCTCTATCAATGATTTAAGCGTATTCAGATAACCATGAATATCTGGTATCACCCAACGGTTTCTCATCGCTTTATTTAGCTTTACCCTGATTAGCAACGCTTTCCATCTTACGTCTGATTTCTTCTTGATCGCCTAGGAAGAAATGATTCTGAAGATTCATTTCATCATCAAATTCGAAGACGTAAGGCACTGCAGTAGGTATATTAAACTTAATGATTTCGTCGTTTGTCATTTGACGTAATTCTTTCACAATACCTCTGAGGCTGTTACCGTGAGCTACTACCATAATCTGGTCGTGATTCTCAAAAGCTTTGAGTATCACATTATTATAATAAGGCATAAGACGTTCGATAGTATCTTTGAGTGATTCTGTCAAAGGAATCTGCTCGTCTGTAAGCTCAGCGTAACGTTCATCCATTCTTGGGCTCTTAGGGTCATTCATCTCCAATGCAGGAGGTTGAACATCGAAAGAACGTCGCCAGATAAGAACCTGATCATCGCCATATTTTGCTGCGGTATCAGCCTTGTTAAGACCTTGTATAGCACCGTAGCTCTTTTCATTTAATCTCCAGCTTTTTTCAACAGGAAGCCAGTCCATATCCATAGCATCAAGAACATTATTTAATGTTTTCACAGCTCTTTTAAGATACGAAGTGAAGCACAACTCCGGTTTATAATTCTCTTTTTTCAGAAGTTTACCTGCTTCGTATGCTTCCTCAAGACCTTTAGGACTTAAATCCACATCTGTCCATCCCGTAAAAAGGTTCAATTTATTCCATTCACTCTCACCGTGACGTATTAAAATCAGTTTTTTCATTTTCAATTATTTTGAATGTTATTATCTTCTTTTCAACATGCAAAGATAATAAAAAGACGACAGACATCTTACAATGCTCATGAGTTTTTGTTTAGTTTTATAAAATAAATTTGTATTTTTGTTCCCATGATAAGACTTTATACGACACCATTTTTTATAAGAATGTTATATCCCTCATTGGTATGGAAGATGCCTGATGATGGAAAGAAAATTTATTTGACATTCGACGATGGTCCTCATCCTATCATCACAGTAAAAGTCTTGGAATTGTTAAAAAAATATAATGCAAAAGCGACATTTTTCTGTGTAGGCAATAACGTCAAAGCCAACAAAGAAGTCGTTAAAAAGATAAGAGAAGATGGACATTCTATTGGCAATCACACATTTAATCATGAGAAAGGCTGGATAACAAATACAGATGATTATATAAAATCAGTAGAAGAAACCAGAACATTAGTCAATTCGGTTTTGTTGAGACCTCCACATGGAAGGATAAGATTTTCACAGTTAAGAAAATTAAAGAAACATTATAAAATCATAGCATGGACGGTAATTTCATACGATTGGGACAAGAATCTGACTGCAGATGATTGTTACAGGATTGTGATAAATAAAGCCGGAAATGGAAGCATTGTGGTCTTTCATGATAGTGAGAAAGCTGAGAAGAACATGCTTCCCGCATTGGAAAAAGTACTTGAATATTACACAAATAAGGGCTATAGCTTCGAAAGATTATAATTTTTGTATCTTTGCAATTCAATTAGATCACTTATGATTAAAACACTAAAACATATATTCTATTACGTTGTTGTCGCGATGACATTAAACAGCTGTGCCAATGTCGTCTCACCTACAGGAGGACCTAAAGACAACATACCTCCTATCGTTTTATCAGAAAACCCTGTAAATCAATCGTGTAATTTCTCAAATAATATCATCCATATTAATTTTGACGAATATGTAACTTTAGATAATCCTAACAATAAGATCTTAATATCACCTCCACTTAATGAGAAACCAGAATACAAACTAAGTTCTAAGACATTGTCTATCAAGTTTAAGGAAGATTTGGAAGCTGGGACGACCTATTCCATCAATTTTGGAGAAGCCATCAAAGACCTTCATGAAGGGAATATTTTCAAGGATTATGTATATGTTTTTTCAACGGGAGACATCATAGACACTTTAACGCTTGAGGGACAGGTACTTAAAGGAGACAACCAAGCCGCTGTGGAAGATATTTTCGTGATGCTTTATAAAGACAGCAACGACAGCATTCCAATTGACTCGCTTCCCTTTATTGTAAAACCCAATTATGTCTCAAAAACAAACAAAAAAGGACAGTTTAAATTCTCTGGATTAAAAGAAGACAAATATTTGATCTTTGCATTGAAAGACAACAACTCCAACCTGATTTACGACTTGCCCAATGAAGAAATCGCTTTCATCGACAGTCTGATAGCACCCGATATTACAAGAAAGATAACAATCAGTGACTCAACATCTTACGATTCAACAGAAGTTGTAACAGAAACACATAAAAATTTATATACACTATATTCTTTCATCAAGGAAGATTCTGTTCAGAGATTGTTGAAGAAGGAAATCGTTGAAGAAGGATTATTGCGTTTTGCTTTCAGTTATCCTGCTCAAGATGTAAAAATTGAGATTCTGGAGCCATTAGCTGACAGTTTCAACATCTTCAAAACGCATTCCAGCAATTACGACACGATCTTATGGTATTTCACGCCAAATAAAGACAGCTTATATCTTAGCATAAACTACGACACGCTTGTCAACGATACCAGCATGATGAGTTTAAAGATTCGTAAGACTGACAGAAGGAGGAAGCAGTCGGATGTAGCCAAGCGTCTTAATATCAGCACTAATATTGTTGGAGGCAAGCTGAAGCCAGAGCAAGAATTAATTTTAAGTTTCAAGGAGCCCATTACAGATTTAAGAATGCGTGACACCACTTGGTTTATTACATCTAAGGACACTATTCTTGAAGAAATAGAATTTGTTAAAATTGACTCTTTTGGATTGAGATACAAGTTGAACAAAAGTTTCAATCCCGAGGAGTCGTACAAGCTCATCATTCCAGATTCGGTTTTTTATAGCTTTAAAGGTACCACCAACGACACAACGGAATTTTCGTTCAGCATTCCTGAGCTATCGTCATACGGTAATATTTTTGTGAGTGTTGAGTTTCCTGATGATGTTCCGCAGCTGGTCATAGAGCTTCTGGATGAAAATGATAAGGTTCAGGAGAGACAAATAATTAGGGAGAGTACCAAAATCGCATTTAAGTATCTCTCCCCAAAAAAGTATAAGCTAAGAGCCCTTTTGGACAAGGACAGCAATGCTCGTTGGTCGCCAGGAGATTTTGGCAAGAAGCAACTTCCAGAATCAATTATATATCATAAGGATATTTTTGATGTTAAAGCCAATTGGGACATTGATTTAGAAGAAATCTGGAAGCCATCGCTATAGTTCTTTAACCACTATATTACCTTTGCCATCAATGATATAACCGCTATAATTAGCCGACTGAACATTAAATAGATCCTTGTTAAACATATCGATACTAATATAAATCGCAGGTGTCACGATTTCGTTTGTTTTGACATTATAAATGCCATAATAGCCATTGATACAATATCTCATAAACTCATCAGACAGCACATATACCTCATCAGCGTCACTATTATAATTGGCGATATATTCCATTTTAACAATATAATCATACATAAAAGGAATTATCACATTACCATCATGATCTATTTTCCACTTTCGATGATCCTTAGTTAAGATAAAGCCATCAGACTCTTTTATAATATCGTCATATTCAGTTGGAAGTACGACTTCCATTTTTGAGTTTATATAACCCACTTTGCCATCCTCTCCTATCACATAGAAATCATCTCTACCCCAATTTTTATTAATGTAAGCGTATATAGGTTCTATTCTCCACTCACCAGATTTATCTATAACACCTTGAAGGCCACTACTATCTATCATATAACAATAACCATTATGGAATGCATAGTCTATTTGATCAAAGTCATAATTCCTTTTATAATAACCAAATTTAAAAGGAATGACAATTTCATTTTTCTTATTTATAAAACCTATTTTTCCATCTTTTTTTACTGCTGCCAGACCATCGGAGAACACCCATGCAGCCTCGTATTGAGGTTCGATGACAATTTCACCTGTGTAGCAATTTAGGAAACCACGTTTATTATCTTTACAGAATACCGTCAGAGAATCGTCATAATCGGGATGATGTGCGGAAAAGAGAATCCATTCGTACCTCGGTGTAAGATATTTCTCGCTAATGTCGGAGTACAATCTAGCACCTTTATGAAATGTATGAACGCTAGTCTCGTCAGTAAGATAATGTTCCCAATGAGAATTGTATGAGTTGATGAATCTTTTGACATTACAAAGGTCATCGCTAACAAGGAACAGTGCTATAGCACTGATTAATAGCACTTTAACCCAAGTCCTACGTTTTTTCCACCATTCTTTTATTTTACGCCACAACCAAATAATTATGGTTATCGGAGTTGTTATTATCAAACTTATCAGTTCTAATAATGCTTCGAGAAATTGTTTAATTGTTTTCATTATATTTAATTTTGGTCAACAGTAAACAGACAACGGTCAACGGTTGAGAAGGTTAATTATTTGTTTTGCATTGAGCTATGAGCCTTTTAAAACTTTGACTGTCGGCTATTGCCATAGCCTTAGTTATAGCCATAGCTATAGTCATCATTCAAAAAAATTACTATTTGCTTCGTCAGAGTTAAAGTCTTTGTCAGACATTGTTCTGTATAGGCGTTCACGGCTTTTGTTGGTACGGTTGGTCATCATACTTGTATCATGAGGATTCGCTTGGAACGACATGGTATTAGTTATTGATATTTGCATAGCAACTTTCTCCACATCGTGATTAGCACCTATGTATGCAAACACCCAGCCTTTAGATTTAAGTTCATCAACTAGTTTTTTTATTGATGGGCTGTTATATTCACGCGAGGCGTTTTCCATGCCGTCGGTGACTATCGTTACGAGCACTTTGTCGTTATCAGCCACTTTAGGTCGCAGTTCGTTGAGGGAAAATCCCATGGCGTCGTAGAGAGCTGTGTTACAGTTTGGATTATAATCATCCGTGCTAATCTCCTTAGCTTCATTTGCTGGTATGCAGTTCCATAAAGTCTTATGACTGTTGTTAAAAGACACGAATGTCACATAATGCTCCTGGTCGGGATTTTCCTTCTGAGCTTTGAGGATAGTCTGTAAAGACTCGTTCACATTGTTGATGGCTTCTTTCTTGATGCCTATCATCGAGCCACTTTCATCAAGGATGATGAGGTTGAAGATTTTTGTTTTCATTTTTATTTAATTTTGGTCAACAGTCAACTAACAACAGTCAACAGTTGATGAAGGTTAATTATTTGTTTTGCTTTGAACTATGAGCTTTTTAAAAATTTGACTATTGGCTACAGCCTTAATCATAACCATAGTTCAATAAGATTGAGCAAATAAAGTATCAATTTCTATCATCTTGGTTTTTTTTTTGAAAGAATATTTGATACATCAAGACATTAACTCATAAGCATACACTATGAGCATCCACCTGACATTCTAAGCTACTATTTGTATGAGAAGAAGAAAAGCATTGAATGGCGAGATGACAACACATCGACTAATAACCGCGTGCTTATCTATATGGACTTGATTCCTAAGAGTGTATAAAAATTATTAGGCATATTGGACGACGGAGCGGCTATATTATTCATCTATAAAAAGATAAAAGACATGATAACCACAGAAATCATGATGAAGGTGGAAGACACTCTCAACGAATGTTTCGGAGCTGAATATGAGATTTTGAAAGAGTAAAATAATAAAATGCCATGGTTTTCAATCTCTTAGCTAAAGATTATTTCGCTATCACTATCCCAAGTTCATGGTTAATCTTAATTCTTAAGTCATCGAATTTTTTCTTTTTGACAAGCAGTGACATCTGAATATCAATATCTTGAGTCTCCATTATCTGTTTTGTAATTTCATTTCTCTTCTCATCAATAACCATGTCTTTAAATCGCAACAAAGATGTGATGACGGTTTTTGAAAGCACATCCTCTTCTTTTTTGACATTAATCTGATGTCTCTTCCAATCATCAAGTTTATATTGTGAAGTTAGAAGATTGGCGGCTAATTCAGATATCTTAGGATTTTCATGAGTCACAAAATAATGATCTTTAGGCAATTCTCCTTCGTCAAGAGCTTTATCGAAGATGTCGAATACCATTCTATGGACTTCGTCTTTGAACAACAGGTCATCATTTTTAAGGTCGTCGATGATAAAGGATGCCACGCTTATCTTATACACTATAGGCTGACCATTTTCGTCGAAATCATCAAGGTCAATATCCATATCGCCATACATGAGAAGCAGTTTCACCAGTTCTTGCTCTTGATAGAAACCTATTGGTACTGAATTTGTTACGATTTGTTGTGTTTCTTGTTTTATCTCTTCTGTAGGGGCATCAGGGATTTGATCCAAGCCATTATTTTTACGTAATTTCGCACGTAAGATTTTATTCAGCTCATTCATAAGAGCCTGTTCCGACATTTCCATCAGTCGGCTGCACTCTTTGATATATGTAGCACGATATATTGCGTCAGGGATCACAGAGATAGAATTCACAATATCCTTCACCACGGCAGCCTTTTTAATTGGGTCATTAGCTGCATCCTTAAGAAGAAGTTTTGTCTTAAAACTAATAAAATCTCTCGCATTATCAGCGATATAACTCAGTACTGTCTCTATAGAATTATTCTGTACGAAAGAATCCGGATCTTCATCAGGAGGGAGCACCACAATTCTTACATTAAGCCCTTCCTCGAGTATCATATCAGTACCTCTCAAAGCTGCATGGATACCAGCGTTATCGCCATCATATAATATGGTGACATTCTTGGTATAACGACTTATAAGACGTATCTGTTCGGTCGTCAAGGAGGTACCAGAACTAGCCACAACATTTTCTATTCCAGCCTGATGCATGCTTAGCACATCAGCATAACCTTCTACAAGGATACAATTATCGAGTCTGCTAATCTCGCTTTTAGCGAAATAAATACCGTACAAGGTCTGGCTCTTATTATAGATCTCTGATTCTGGAGAATTAAGATATTTCGCCTTTGTCTTATCCCCACTCAAGATGCGTGCACCGAAACCTATAACCTTACCCGTAAGATTATGTATTGGAAATATGACACGTCCTTGATAACGATCATACATTCTTTCCTCATTACCTGAGGCGAGACCTGTTTTAAGAAGCAGATCTTTGGAATATCCGTTCTTTACTGCGTGTTTTATAAAAGAATCCCTTTGATTTGGGCAATATCCTAGTTGAAATTTATTGATAATGGCATCACGGAAGCCTCTTTCTCTGAAATATGATAGTCCCACAGACTGGCCTTCCTCATCATTTTGCATGGTATCAGAGAAATATTGTTGCGCGAAAGAGTTTATGTTAAACATCCTTTCGCGTTCATTCTTAGCCATCATCTCCTCTGGACTTTGTTCTTTTTCTTCTATTATGATACCATATTTATTAGCAAGAAATCGCAAAGCCTCTGGATATGAATAATGCTCATGTTCCATGATAAAACGGACTGAGTCGCCGGCTTTACCACAGCCGAAACATTTAAAGATTCCTTTAGCCGGCGACACAATAAACGACGGGGTCTTTTCCTTATGAAAAGGACAGACTCCAATGAGATTCGCACCTCTCTTCTTAAGGCTAACGAACTCACTGACAACCTCTTCGATACGCACTGTATCGAGAATACTCATTACTGTATCGTGTGGAATCATCAAAAAAAATTTGTGCAAAGATAATATTTTATATTATCAGAAACAAATACCTAATCTAATACTGAAACTTAAGGCGATATTTGTATTAACAGTATTTAAATAATGCCATAGCTCAAAACCATGATGATAATATGTCTCAGCAGGTGTCCCCGTAGCATAACCCGCTCCCACCCAGAAATCAGCTAAAAAACGCTTATAAACATATTGATAACCTATTGTTCCTAAAAAAGCAATCTCAGATGAAAGTACTCTCCCTCCTTTCTCATTACTATTATAATTATAATGAGAATAAACTATCTCAGGACGAAGATAAAAACCCATCAATGACTTTTTATAATTATTATCAACAAAGAACTTATGCCCATATCGCATAGTAAAACCGCTAGGATCATTGTCATACTTGTCATGACCTGCCCCTATAAGACTGGCACATAATTCTGCACTCTGATGCCAATTTGTCAAAGCTCTCTCATACGACAACTTCGTACTTCCACTAATCCACGATAAGAATGTTAATTTTATCGAATTTTTGTAATCCCTCGACTGAGAATATGCCGGAGGATTCGCTGCAAACAAGCTTATGTTTGACTGATATAAAAAAATAATTAAAAGTATAATAAAAGTCTTTTTCATTTCCCTTCCCGTTCAAGTTGCAAAGATACATTATTTGACAATTATAACAACATATAATTATGTTAAATAACGACTAACGACAACTAAGACTAAATTATTCGCTCCAGATCTATGAAAACGACTTTGTTTCAAAAAGAGAAATACCCCCGCACTTAAATCATGATTCAAGTGCCAATTTTATATTCTAATCTATGTTTATAAAAAAATACCACTTATCGCTCTAGACGAAATGCTACTAACATTTCAATATAAAATCATTAGGGGCATTTGCTCTGTAAAGATACAACTTAGTATTGAAAAATTTTATTTTTTTTAAAAATATTTATACTTTTCTAAAATTATATTTTATATCACTGTTATTCAACAGCTTACAAACCTCTCAACATTAGTTATCACAATATCCAATCTCTGTTCGAAAGCCTCTTCTGTTGCAAAACCGATATGTGGAAGTAAGATTGTATTTGATCTATTTAACAATAAATTATCTTTTTCCAATGGAGGTTCTGTATCATAAACATCAAGAGCCGCACCTGAGATAAGACCTTCTTGCAATGCTTTCGCTAAATCTTTGGTGTTGATAATCGGACCTCTTGCCACATTAACAATAATAGCGGAAGGCTTCATCATCGACAATTCCTTATATGTTACAAAATTTCTTGTCTCATCATTCAATGCCACATGCAAACTTACGATATCAGATTCTTTAAACAGCATCTCCTTATCAACTAGTGTAACATTGTCAACAACTTTTTCCGTCCTGTTCCAGGCTATGATCTTACATCCAAAAGCCTGTGCCAACTTTGCCGTACGCTGCCCTATTGCACCCAAGCCTACAATACCTACCGTCTTATTTGCTATCTCTCTCCCCGGTGCCAATGACGACCCCGCACATAACCTTGTAATCTCATCATTCTCGACAAGATGTCTATACAGACCTATCATCATACAAATTGCTTCCTCAGCAACAGCTTCAGTAGAGTATCCTGCAGCATTTTTTACTAAAATACCTCTAGCTTCACATTCTTCTAAATCTATATGATCCAAACCTGTAAATGCAATTGACAACATCTTTATGTTAGGACAAGCATCAAAGAATTCCTTGCGTAATGGCATATTACTTTCAATCACTACGTCAGCATCTTTTGCTCTTTCTATATTCTTCTCAGGACATCTATCTGAATATATAATCACTTCATGACCTAATGATCTAAGTTTCTCACATTGACTATCAATTTTCTCAACAGAGAGACCTAATGGTTCTAAAAACACTATCTTCATTATATTCTAATTTTATGGAACACAAAGATAGATATTTTTCTTTAAACTTCACAAAAATCGGTAAGGGATGCCTCGAGATTATCCTTTACATTATGAAACCAATTGAATCAAAAAAACTAAAATTTAAACCAAAATTATGCCTGAGGCATCCTACCGACTTGTACCAATCATTCCTGCTTTGTTGCAGTCTGTTCGTCATTGCTGGTATGATCTATCAACATGAATTCATTCATGGTTATCTCTGTAAAATAGTTCTTCTTTCCATCTTTTTCATAAACTCGCGTCCTCAATCTACCTTCTATTGCAATACGTTTCCCTTTCTTAATATATTTCTCTGCTTGTTCCGCCGTCTTACCCCATGCAACGATATTATGCCATGAGGATACTTTCTCTAACTCATGCTTTTCATTATAAGCATACTCATTAGTGGCAAAGGTGAATCTAACATTCTTACGATCACCTATCATCCTGACTTCCGGATCTACACCAGGTCGTCCTATCAACTGAACTGAATTTTCTAAGGTTCCCATATCTGTTATAATTTTTGATTTCTACACTGCAAAAATATTATCGTCTCTCTAATTTAGTCGTATGAAAAACGAATAAAATTTCATTTTTTCAGAAAACACTAAAAATCAATGAATAACAACAGAAAAATCTATGTTCCTTGGTTATTAATTTCTTAAATAATATTAACAAATACCATATCAATATGCTACAGACATCCAAATATCGTCAATTCTCTTCGATATTATCCTCACATCAGTATTATTTAAAACATTTTTTATATCGCCGGTGATACCGCTACCTATATATTTACTTACAGCCTCTTTTCTGGTCCATAATTTATAAAACTCACTAGCCTTATCATCAGATTTATTCAAAAGGTTAAATTCCTCATCACTAGAGATATAGGCTGCTACAGACTCCTTATATGCAGCAACTTCCTCAATGTCAATCCCTATATTATTTTTTGACAAGACACAACAAACCGCTGTCTTACTATGACTAAAATTAAAATACCAATCAGGATAATTCTTCATAAAAGGTTTGTCATGCTCATTATAAGAAAACTCTGGCAATTCATTCAATATTCCTTCACTCTTAAGTGCATATATTAATAATAGGTATGCCACAGCATTCTGTACCCTACCTTTAAGAAAATTATATCTGAGCATCTGCTCTTTTCTCCATTCAGGGAAAAAAGAAATACATTTCTCAACAAATCGCTCATCAAACTCGGAAATATTTTTTACCAGATATATTTTCATTTTGCAAAGATAATAATAATGAACAATAGGATAAGACTCTTGTTAAGATAAAAAAACGACATTATTATGATAGAATTACCTAAATTACCTTACAAGAGAGACGCATTAGAGCCACATATCTCTCAGAAAACAATTGATTTTCATTACGGTCAACATCATGCTGGCTACGTAAAAAATCTTAACAATTTAATTGAAGGCTCAACATTCGAAAAAATGAGTCTGGAAGAGATCATCAAAAACAGCGAAGGCTCCATTTTCAACAACGCAGCGCAAGTCTGGAATCATACATTCTATTGGAATTGCATGACAGCTGATAAAAACTGCATGCCTCAAGATTATTTACTAAAAAGGATAGAAAGAGATTTCGGGAGTTACGAAAATTTCAAACAATTGTTCATTAAACAAGCCGCGACTTTATTTGGCTCAGGATGGCAATGGTTAGTATGCGACAATGAAGGAAAGTTATCGCTGCTTCAAACTTCTAATGCCGGCACTCCTTTAACACAAGAAAATATTCATCCTTTATTATGCTGCGATGTATGGGAACACGCATATTACCTTGACCAACAGAATCTTAGATTAGCATATCTCAATGAATTCTGGCAAATAATAAATTGGAAATTTGTTGAGAAAAAATTAATTTAAACAAACAAAACACATATCAATAAATAAGTTGTATCTTTGCCGCAAATTACTTAATCTAACTTTATATTAAAAAAATGAAAAGAGCATTACGATTAGTGCTTTCATTAGCACTATTATTGTGTATTGTACAATCCAATGCGCAAAGAAGAACAAATTACAATGTTTTAACAGATGTTAAGACAAAAGAAATTAAGGGAAACAGAACCCCTGAAGTTAAAGTAATGGATAACAAGGGTGCTGTCGTCGTTTATCTCATCGACGAATATCATTTCCCATACGATGTTTCTGACAACGGGCAACACGTTGCTATTCAAGGCTTTGGAGAATCAACAAGTTATTATTGGTCAGAAGCTACTGGTATCGTTCCTATGGATGGTATGGCATTCGCAATTTCTGACAATGGCGTGATCGCAGGTTACTTTATGAAAGAAGATTTAGGTGCCAATGTCGCAGGCATGTGGTTCCCAGATGTTCAACAATGGTCATTCTTAGGCATGAATCCTGATGCGCCAACAATCACTGATATGGAATATAATAGCGCTTGGGCAATGACTAACGATGGTTCTACACTCTGTGTCATGCAAGTTGATGCTGAATGGAACACCATTTCATACCTTTGGACAGAAGCCGATGGTTATCAAATCCTTAACCACGCAGCACCTTCATGGTCATCAAGAGCAATGGCTATCAGTTCTGATGCAAGAGTAGTAGCAGGTCACGGCTGTGTTGACCTAGGTTGGACTCCATGTTATTGGATAGATGGTACATTCCATCATATAGATGAAAATTCACTCGGTGAAGCGATGGCGGTTTCTGATAACGGCAATTATATTGCAGGTTATTATGACGGCATGCCTGGTCAAGCTTTCATCTATGACATTGCTAACGACGTTTTATCCGTTTATGAAGATGAAACAGGAGAAACATCATTATCAGCAACATGTGTCGCAAACAATGGCGATGCCTTCGGTTATAGCAGCAGCGGCTTCCCTCCAATGCCAGACATGAGAAGAGCCTTCGCCATATCAGGTAATCAACTTATGACATTTAACGAGTACCTGGCTATCAATGGCTTTGAAGAAGCTGCAAACTGGACATTCTATAGCATTAACAGTGTCACAGCTAGTGGAAAAACATTCTCTGGCGCAGCAAACATTGATGGTGTTGACTACTCATTTATACTAACTATAGACGAATCAGATTGTGACGGACCAACAGACTTAACATACACCATTGAAGATAATAACTACGATGACGTTATTCTCAATTGGAATGCTCCTGAAAACCCTGTTGATGTAACATACGAAATATATACTGGCTACACCTCTCAAGAGCCTTTAGTAGCAGGTATCACTGAAACAACATACACTATAGAAGACTTAGAACCAGGTACATACAATTACATCGTCAAGGCTAACTGGGGCGGTGAATGCTTATCATCAGGATCTAACGCTGTTTCTCCAAAAATCTATTCTTGTCCTCCTAGCCAGATGTGCAATCTTACAGTAGAACTATCTGATGAATACGGAGATGGCTGGAACGGAGCTTATATGGAAATAAAAGGTGCTGATGGAAATCTCCTTCACAAAGTAGAACTCAACAATGGTTATAACTTAACAACCGAATTGCCATTCTGCAACGACCAACTCACATTCACATGGGTATCAGGAGAATGGGATGATGAGATTGGTTTCATCATTTCTAAAGACGGAGAAGTATTATATAGCATCGAATCTGTAACAGAACCTTTAGGAACATTCTTTGAATATGAAATTATGTGTTACGACAATGTTGAAGAAATTGAGAATGAGACATCTGTAACCATAGCTCCTAATCCTGCTAACACTCATTTCAACATCGCTGCCGAAAATATCAGCAAAGTTGAAATTATCAATGCCTTAGGACAAACTGTAGAATTAATAAACGTTGATGATAATAATGTACAGGTCAACACCACTGATTACGACAATGGCGTTTATTTCGTCAAAGTTATAACATCAGATGCACAAGCTACAGTTAAGAAGATTGTCGTCTCAAAATAATCAATCATTCATAACAAAAAAGAGGCCGTCTAACAACAAAAGTTAGGCGGTTTCTTTTTTTTACAAAAAATCACAATAGGGGGAGATGGATTCTAACGAGATTGTTTTTCGAAGACCTAAGA
>SUWT01000139.1 GCA_015061335.1 Lentimicrobiaceae bacterium
AGAAATTATTATTGCCGGTTTCGGCGGACAAGGTGTCTTGTCAATGGGTAAGATCCTTGCATATAGTGGTATCATGGAAGGTAAAGAAGTCAGCTGGATGCCATCATACGGTCCTGAAATGCGTGGCGGTACCGCTAACGTGACTGTCATCATCAGCGATGATCGCGTTTGCTCACCAATCCTCAACGCTTTCGACACAGCTGTGATCCTTAACCAACAATCACTCGATAAATTTGAAGCAAAAGTAAAACCAGGCGGCGTTCTCCTTTATGACCCAAACGGTATTACTCATAAACCAACACGTACTGACATTAAGATTTACACCATCGAAGGCGCACAATTAGCATCTGACATGGGTAACGCTAAAGTGTTCAACATGATTATCCTCGGCGCTTATCTTAAATTGAAACCAATCATTTCAATGGATAAGGTTAAAGAAGGTCTCGAACACTCACTCCCAGAACGTGCTCATAAACTTATCCCATTAAACATGCAGGCTGTTGAAGTCGGTATGAATAATGTGAAAGAACAATAATAAGCCGGTTTAAAGTTTAAGGTTTAAAGTTTAAGGCAGAGATGCCTTAGCTTTAAACCTTAATTTTTTATAGGTTATTAACTTAAAATATTACCTATAATGATATAAGAGTCTCGTCACGCGCACTTTAAGGTCACACCTCATGTAAAGACACGGACGTATGGTTTCAAATCTCTATTTTCTATAAACCACAACCCCTCTTCTATCGATATGCTCTATCAATTCTTCATTCCTTAAGGCATGAAACAAAGAGATGTCAAACATATAAGGCAACAACAAATCATCGATGTCATTCATAATTCTCAGTAAATCAGAATGAGTTAGGCATTCACCAACCAATGTAATGTCAATATCTGAAAATGGTTTATAAGTTCCTTTTACTCTGGAACCGTATAAGATCACTGCGTCAATAAGAGGGTACGAAGCAAACAAATTCGAGAGTTTTTGCCAATATTCTTCCTTTATTCCGTATCTCATCGTTCCTCCATCTTTTCGAGCATCACCTTTTCAAATTTGACGAACAAAGGATAATACGTGTTTATGATGTGATCGGAGATTTTTTGTGCGGTATCGTCATCATAATGATGAGAAGTCACGTTACGGTCTTTTATGGTATCCATCCATTGCTCATCATCGATAAGTCCTAGCCTCAAACTATAACGTATAGCGTCTCTTGAGCCGAAGATCTCCATTATACCTTGATGTTCCGCATAGTCTTTCATCACCTTCCATGACAATTCATGCGTAAATTCAAAACATTGTATCAATCCTTCTCTCGCTATCTCATAAAAATCATTATCAACAATATCTCTTCTTACGGAAATCCCGATTGCTTTTTCAAGTTGTTTCAACGCACGACGATAGTTGCTGAATCTCTGTTTCCATCTGATGTCATTCTCTTGTTCCATAATAATTCTGATATTCGGTTAAACGTAATTTTATCACTCACAAAAATAGTACATAACATAATATCTCGCAAGAGAAAAAAAATAAAAAATGTTAACATCTCCCAACCATCATCTGCATCTTTGCCTTTAGTTCTTCAGCAATTCTATCGCGTTCGTCATTGACATTATTGTTCGGCTCATAAACGACAGCCTCTCCTATTGTGAAAGTATGATTTTCCTTATCGGCATAGATGGGATAGAAAGCGAGACATCGCCCTGTTTCTTTCCAATACATATTTCCTAATTTTGCGAAACCCTTGAACAGATTTCCGACGCTGTCGGTGGAATGAACCTTAGTTTCTTTTCCTGAAATGACCTTCTTCGCCGGACGCTCCGGAAATAACAAGATATTGTCTGATTCTTTTAGAGCTTTTATAGTGTCGTTAAAAGTAGTCATCACGTTTCTTAAATTATCACGTTCGACACCGATAGGATTAAAAGAATTCATTGCCCAGACTACAGGATATGCCAAACAATTTGCAAGATGTTTCTTAAACTTCTTGCCAAACAAAGGAACTCTATACATAAAACGAGAATACATCTCTTCTGCAGCTAATTCGATATCAAGCATTTTCCTGTCGATCCATGGTCTGAAATATGTCGGGAGATAGATCACAGCGGCGACAGGACCATAGATAATACCGTGATTACACACAAAGACTGAAGGATATTCATTAGATCTAATATTCTCTTTTCCAACGACTTTAAGATGAAGCCATGGTCTTAAAAAAGTCGCGATAATCTTAACGCCATACCTGACTCTATATTTCTTAATAAGAATCTTATACAGACTCACTCTCATTTCATCGTCATTAGAAACAGTAAAATAATTTTCCAATTTTTCTTTCGTGCGCGAATCGAGAGGCTGATTCAAAGCATAGTAAATGCTGATAAGCATAAAGATCACCGGTATCTGAATTATCATTCCCGAAAACAAGTTTGTCACTTCCCAGTTATTCACATCAGGCATCACGAATGACCATATCGTGATAATCAAGATCATCATACAACTCGACAATAAAGAGGAAACGACAATGTTGATTTTATCGAATCGTCCAATTTTTGACTCTACATCATCTTCTCCCGCAAGTCTCAAGACAAGTCCGAAATCATTGTTAAACCTCGACAACGATGAACTTATCAGCGACAAAGCTACAGAAAAGAGCAATATGCTTATGAGATTTGCGAATGTACTGCTTTTGTAGAAAAGTATCGTCGCCACAATAC
>SUWT01000140.1 GCA_015061335.1 Lentimicrobiaceae bacterium
GTTATTCGTTGGATTATTTTTAAACTATGAGCAAAGATAACGAAATAATAAACTATATTTTATGAATGTTGTTTTATTTCATCAATTCTTTGCGTGTCTCTTTATCGAATTTTTCTATCGAGTATCGTAACATGGTTCTTGGCATAATTGCTTTGTGCTCTCTTACGAAATCGTATAGTCGTTCTGTGTCGCGTTTGCCTGCTTCTCGCAGCATCCATCCTATTGCCTTGTGCATCAAATCATGTCTGTGATGCATCATCTTTATGGATAGGTTGTAAGTGTCGTCTAAGTCATGGTTTCTGATGAATGTCAAAGTCGAAACTATTGAAATTCTGTTGTCCCAGAGCAAATCGCTTTCTGCTAACTTATAAAGTATATCGCGATTTTTGTGTAAAAGGTATCTTCCGACAATTTGCGGCGCACTTAAATCTACCAAATCCCAGTTGTTGATGCGATTCGTTTGAGATAGATAGAAATCGAATGTTTCTTTTGTGACTTCACTTTGGGACTTGTCGACAAGAATTAACAGCGCGCACATCCTCATCTCGTGCCAAGGACTATGTATCAATTCTTCAATGACTTCGAGACTGATGTCGTTGAAACTTTTTGCTACCTTTCTGATGTTAGGTACTGTTACGCCAAGAAATCTGTCGCCTTCCCCGTACTGACCTTTCCCTGTCTTGAAGAAACGTGGTAAGATGATTTTCTTTTCTTCATCAGAATGAGATGATAGTGTCTTATATATTTCTGTTGTCATATTCAACGTCTGTGATGTTTTATATGCAAAAATAAGAGATATTTTAATATGGTAATTATTACGTAGATTTAGGCGTTTAAATGTTTTTTTGCAAGATTTATGAATTCCTTTCTATAACTGATTTGTGAATTTCTGTAAGAAAATATTTTGAAAAAATTTCATTTTTCTGGGTTACAAATTGTCGTTTTTTTTTAATAATTTTGCTATGAACTCATTATATATCATATATATGTAGGTTCTTGTTTAACTTAAAAATATTGATATGTCAAAGACATTTGAAACCAATGCAGAGAAAGCGTTGACAATGGCATCTTGCCTTAAAAGACACTTTAATGAGGTAGAACATTTGGGTGTAAGCAGAGAAATTCTAAACAAGCTTGAAAGTAATGCAAAGCGTGCTATCGAGATGAATCGCGAAGTTGATAATCTAAGAGAGACGGTCTCTGAGAAATTGCATAAAGCGAATGACAAACTCAAGGAAGTGAAAGACCTTGCGATGAATTATCGTAAGATGGTAAAGATGAATTTTCCACAAGAGAAGTGGGAACGTTATGGTATTATGGATAAGAGGTAAACTTTATCGAAATATCTAACTTTTTACCATCGTCCTTTCTCTGAAATCTGAGAAAGGACGATTTTTGTAAAAGATGATTTTGTATATTTGTAGATTAAATAAAATTAATTCTGAAAAATTTGAAGATTCCGCAATGGAAGATCTATAATCATATAAATGAAAGTTCTGCTTTTAATATCATTCTTTATAGTTGCAATTGTTTGGATTTACATTGGTGTAAATCGAGCCAAAATAATTGGAAATATTGGCGAGAGAAAAATATCGTTACGATTACATTTGCTGCCGACGGAATATTATCTGCTTGATGATGTATATCTTAAAGTGAATGAGAATTATGTTCAGATTGATCATATTGTTGTCTCAAAATATGGAATATTTGTTATCGAGACTAAGAATATGAAAGGCTGGATTTTTGGAACTGACAAATCTGAATATTGGACCAAAAATATGTACGGTAAGAAGTATTCGTTTCGTAATCCATTGAAACAAAATTATTACCATGTTAAAACACTTCAAACTTTGTTGAATATACCTCAGAATAAGTTTGTTCCAATAGTTGTCTTTATGAAGGGAGCTTCACTGAAATGTAAGACGGACGGAATAGTTACTACTTATAGGAAATTGATAAGAGTTGTTCGCAATTATAAAGAAATTGTTTTCGATGATAATGAAGTACAACGTATTATATATGTATTGACAGAATCATCAATCAAAGATAGAAAGCATAAGAAAGAGCATGTCAATAAGGTAAAGCAGACTATAGCTGTACGAGATGTGAAAATTAAGTCTGGCATTTGTCCGCGATGTAACGGAAAACTCGTTGAAAGAGATGGTGAATATGGGCGATTTCTTGGTTGCAGTAACTATCCAAATTGTAAGTTTACTAAAAGTTTGTAAAAACCTTTCTCATATCATGAAAACTCTGAAAATCACTGTGATACGCATGGCTCGTTATGACGACCTTATGGCGCAATATGAAAATCCGATAGAGCATACCTGCGATTTGAAGCTCGGACAGACTTTCATCGTTAAAAATGCTCAAAAACCTGAGGGACTGTGCGATAGCGCATGGGAGACTTTGCTGCCTTTCGTCAAAGAACTCGCTGAAGGCGGCGGTAATTTCTTCGACGGATGGATGAAGAATCCTCATTCTGCCATGCTTTCTTGTAACGACGGTTTTCGTCCGGTAAGTTTTTATGTTGAAGTTGTTGAATGATTTTTTATGAAAGACATTAAAATTAGAAAGGCTACCAAAGACGACGTTTCTCTGATAGCGGAAGTCGTGGCGATGGCAATTGGCGATGACATCGCAACTTATTATTGTGGTGAGAATTATCATCAGGTTTTAAAGGAGTTGGCTTCCATGGAAACCT
>SUWT01000055.1 GCA_015061335.1 Lentimicrobiaceae bacterium
AGTATCAGCACTTCTAATATTTGATAAACATAATGTAAGTACACATAAAGGCAGTATTGTTTTATTTGGTCAATTCTACATCAAGACAGGTGTATTTAATATAAACGACGGTAGATTATTTTCGCAAATACAGACTATTCGAGAAAAGAGTGATTATAATTGTGCGTATCAAACATCCGAAGATGAAATAAAACCTTTGATTTATCCTACAATAGAATTGATTAAAAGAATTAAATTGTATATAAACAAGTAGAACTAATGCTAATAACTAAAACCCAAAACAATGGAACCTAAAAATAAAAGTACATTATTACCGACAGTCGAAAAAGGCGAGATAGTTCTTTACCAACCTGATGAAAGCATCCGCTTGGAAGTAAGATTAGAAGATGAAACTGTTTGGCTGACGCGTTTACAAATGGCCGAATTATTCGGTAGAGATGTAAAAACTATAGGCAAACACGTAAATAATGCATTGAAAGAAGAACTTAGTTCTGAGTTATTAAAATTCTACGGGAAAGAAATAAAACCAGTTGTCGCAAAATTTGCGACAACTGTTTTGGATGGAAAAGTATATCAGACAGAACACTATTCTCTTGATGTTATATTGTCTGTTGGATATAGAGTGAAGTCTGCACAAGGTGTTATTTTCAGAGCATGGGCAAATGAGATTCTAAAGAATCACATTATAAGAGGCTACTCTGTCAATCAGCATCTTATATCTTTACAAGAACATATCTACAACCGTTTCTATTCCCTTGAATCACGCGTTGATGATCACGAACAGAAAATAGATTTCCTTATCAAGAAAGAACAACCTGTTACAGAGCAACTCTTTTCTACAGGCTGTGTATGGGACGCTTATACTTTCGTCTCTAATCTTGTTCGTTCTGCGACAAAGAGAATAATTCTCATAGATTCCTTCGTTGATGAACGAACTCTGATGATTTTGGATAAACGTGCTAAGAGTGTGGATTGTACAATTCATACTTGATTCAACTCCAAGTTACAACTCGATATTCAGAAACATAATCAACAGTGTTGTCCTATTGCCATAGTTCAATTGCCACAAGCGGTTCATGACCGTTATCTCATCATTGACGATGAGCTCTGGCTTCTCGGAACATCAGTAAAAGACATGGGAAGAGGATTATGTACAGTCATCAAACTGGGATTTAGTCCTGAAGAAATATTAGAAAGAATTTAATTTAAAGATAAACCAGCTCAGAGCTCACGGCTCGGTACCCATAGCCAAAAACAAATGGAACCTAAAAATAAAAGCACATTATTACCGACAGGAGAAAAAGGAGAGATAGTTCTTTACCAGCCTGATGAAAGCATCCGCTTGGAAGTACGAATAGAAGACGAGACAGTCTGGCTAACGCAACAACAGATTGCAGATCTGTTTGGCACAAAACGCCCTGCAATAACCAAGCATCTTAGTAATATATTCAAATGTGGTGAACTTGATGAGACTTCAGTTAGTTCCATTTTGGAACATACTGCCTCTGATGGAAAAAAGTACGCTACGAAATTCTATAATTTAGATGCTATTCTTTCTGTTGGTTATCGCGTCAACAGTATAAATGCAACAACTTTTAGAAGATGGGCTAATAACATCCTGAAGCAATACCTTCTTAATGGATATGCAGTTCATCCTACTCTTCAACAAGTGGAATATCATCTTTCAAAACAGATTGAATGCCAGAGAGAGGAGTTGTTTCTCCTCCAACAACAAGTGCAAAATCACGAACAAAAAATAGATTTCCTTATCCAGAAAGAACAACCTGTTACAGAGCAACTCTTTTCTACTGGCTGCGTATGGGACGCTTATACTTTCGTCTCTAATCTCGTTCGCTCGGCATCAAAAAGGATTATCTTAATAGATTCTTATGTCGATGAAAGAACTCTGCTGATTTTAGACAAACGTGCTAAGAGTGTGGATTGTACAATTCATACTCGATTCAACTCCAAGTTACAACTCGATATTCAGAAACATAATCAACAGTGTTGTCCTATTGCCATAGTTCAACTGCCACAAGCGGTTCATGACCGTTATCTCATCATTGACGATGAACTCTGGCTTCTCGGAACATCAGTAAAAGACATGGGAAGAGGATTATGTACAATCATCAAACTGGGATTTAGTCCTGAAGAAATATTAGAAAGAATTTAATTTAAAGATAAACCAGCTCAGAGCTCACGGCTCGGTGCCCATAGCCAAAAACAAATGGAACCTAAAAATAAAAGCACATTATTACCGACAGGAGAAAAAGGAGAGATAGTTCTTTACCAGCCTGATGAAAGCATCCGCTTGGAAGTACGAATAGAAGACGAAACTGTTTGGCTGACGCAAGCTCAGATGGCGGAATTGTTTTGCAAAGACATATCAGTTATATCGAGACACATTTCCCGAATATTCAAAGACAAAGAGTTGGATAAAGATAGCAATTTGCAAAAAATGCAAATTCCAAATTCCGACAAACCTGTTTCTCTATACTCATTAGATATGATTATTTCAGTTGGTTATAGAGTCAATAGCCGTCAAGGTGTGGCGTTTAGACGTTGGGCAACTCACGTGTTGAAAGAATATATGCTCAGAGGCTATTCCATTAATCAGCATCTTATATCTTTACAAGAACATATTGACAATCGTTTCTATTCCCTTGAAACACGAGTTGAGGAACACGAACAAAAAATAGATTTCCTTATCCAGAAAGAACAACCTGTTACCGAACAACTCTTTTCTACTGGCTGCGTGTGGGACGCTTATACTTTCGTTTCTAATCTCATCCGCTCGGCATCAAAAAGGATTATCTTAATAGATTCTTATGTCGATGAACGAACTCTGCTGATTTTAGACAAACGTGCTAAGAGTGTGGATTGTACAATTCATACTCGATTCAACTCCAAGTTACAACTCGATATTCAGAAACATAATCAACAGTGTAATAATATTGAGATAGTTCAATTGCCGCAAGCGGTTCATGACCGTTATCTCATCATTGACGATGAGGTCTGGCTTCTCGGAACATCAGTAAAAGACATGGGAAGAGGATTATGTACAGTCATAAAACTGGGATTTAGTCCTGAAGAAATATTAGAAAGAATTTAATTTAAAGATAAACCAGCTCAGAGCTCACGGCTCGGTGCCCATAGCCAAAAAAAAATGGAACCTAAAAATAAAAGCACATTATTACCGACAGGCGAAAAAGGCGAGATAGTTCTTTACCAGCCTGATGAAAGCATCCGCTTGGAAGTACGAATAGAAAACGAAACCGTTTGGCTGACGCGTTTACAAATGGCCGAATTATTCGGTAGAGATGTAAAAACTATAGGCAAACACGTAAATAATGCTTTGAAAGAAGAACTTAGTTTTGAGTTATTAAAATTCTACGGAAATGAAATAAAACCAGTTGTCGCAAAATTTGCGACAACTGCTTTGGATGGAAAAGTATATCAGACAGAACACTATTCTCTTGATGTTATATTGTCTGTTGGATATAGAGTGAAGTCTACACAAGGTGTTATTTTCAGAGCATGGGCGAATGAGATTCTTAAGAATCACATTATAAGAGGCTACTCTATCAATCAGCATCTTATATCTTTACAAGAACATATTGACAATCGTTTCTATTCCCTTGAATCACGCGTTGATGATCACGAACAGAAAATAGATTTCCTTATCAAGAAAGAACAACCTGTTACAGAGCAACTCTTTTCTACAGGCTGTGTATGGGACGCTTATACTTTCGTCTCAAATCTCGTTCGTTCTGCGACAAAGAGAATAATTCTCATAGATTCCTTCGTTGATGAACGCACTCTGATAATTTTGGATAAACGTGCCTATGGTGTGAATTGTGATATATATACCCGATTCAACTACAAACTACAACTCGACCTTCAAAAACATGAACAGCAATGCAGACGTATTGTCGTAACTCAATTTTCTAAGGCTATCCATGACCGTTATCTCATTATAGATGATGAGGTATGGCTCTTGGGCGCTTCTGTGAAAGATATGGGAAGAGGATTATGTACAGTCATCAAACTGGGATTTTGTCCTGAAGAAATTTTGAAAAGAATATAAAGATAGAAATTATATTTTAACTTGCAAATATTAAGTCTAATTCACGTGTGCAAAAACTAATTGTTAATTGTACACTGTAAATTGTAAATTAAACAACAATGTCACAAAATCGCATTTACCTCTGCCTCGCCCACATGAGCGGTAACGAGCAGAAATTCATACAAGAGGCTTTTGATACCAATTGGGTGGTGCCTCTCGGTCCTAATGTTAATGGCTTCGAAAGTGATCTCGAAGCTTTTGTCGGAGAAAATAGAAAGGTAGTCGCTTTGTCGGCTGGTACTGCTGCAATACATCTGGCTTTAATAGCATGCGGCGTAGGTCATGGCGATGAGGTGATTGTACAGTCTTTCACTTTCTGCGCTTCATCTAATCCTATAACTTATCTCGGTGCGACTCCGGTCTTCATTGATTCGGAACGCGACACCTGGAATATGGATCCCCAGCTTCTCGAAAAGGCTATCAAAGATCGTATCGCAAAGACAGGTAAAAAACCTAAAGCTATTATTCCTGTGGCTCTCTATGGTATGCCTTATAAAATTGAGGAGATAATGGAAGTCGCTAATCGTTACGAAATTCCTGTCATAGAAGACGCTGCAGAAGGTTTCGGTTCTAAGTACAAAGGTCAGGTACTTGGTACTTTCGGTAAGTTTGGTATTCTTTCCTTCAATGGTAATAAGATGATTACGACTTCTGGTGGTGGTGCGCTCATCTGTAACGATGATGCTGCTAAACAGGAAATCATGTTCTATGCTACTCAGGCTCGTGAGAATTATCCTTATTATCAACACGAAAAGATCGGCTACAACTACCGTATGTCGAATATCTGTGCTGGTATAGGTCGTGGACAGATGACAGTGGCTGACGAACATATCAAGCATCATCAGCATATTTGTCAGCTTTATAAAGAGTTACTCAAAGATATTGATGGAATTAAGCTACAAGAGAATCCTTCTTCAGATTACGACAGTAACTATTGGCTAAATACAATAACTATTGAACCTTGGGTTAAGGTAAAAGGAGAAGAAAATGCTTACGCTCAAACTGTTCAAGGTGCTGTTGGTGGAGCCGGTAGCGTGACTCATGCTGCTTCTTCTCTAATAACAGATTGTCAGCCTAACAATAATGTGGAGGCAATGCGTATCTGTTTGGATAAAGCCGGTATAGAAGCACGTCCGCTTTGGAAACCAATGCACAAACAACCAGTTTATAAAAATAATCCTGCATACATCAATGGCGTCAGTGAAGAATTGTTTAAAAAAGGATTATGTCTTCCATCAGGACCATGCGTCACTGATGATGATGTGAGATATATTGTGAAGTGTATTCGAGAGAGTCTGATTTAGTTGATAGTTTATAGTTCATAGTTGATAGTAGTTTACAAGTTGAGAGTTGGAAGTTTAAAAGTTTATAAAGGTTCATGGAATCAATAAGATACGAGTTCGTGAACTTTGAGCAAATAAACTTTAAACTAAAAAACTATAAACTTTCCAACTACTATGAACTATTAACTATGAACTATGAACTCTAAACTTTAAAACCTTATTAACCAAATATTATGGAACTTTTTGGATATAGAAAATTAATTGCTTATCAAAAATCAAAGGAGCTAGTTCGTCACACATATAGATTATTAGATAAATTCCCTACTACAGAGAGATACGCATTGTGTGATCAACTACGCAGATCGAGTATATCAATCACATCAAATATAGCAGAAGGTGTGAATCGTTTTTCAATAAAAGATAAAAAGCATTTTGTTGAAATAGCATACGGTTCTTTAATGGAAATATCAAGTCAGTTTGAAATTGCAGAAGAGTTAAAGTATATCTCGACCGACGAGCGAGTTAGTATAGATGTATTAGTAGAGGAGATAGCCCGCTTGTTGTCAGGACTAAGGAAATCGTATAATTAGTGTAGTGTTGAGAGTGTAGAGTTTAGAGTAGTTGAAAGATAATAGTTGGTTAGTTGATAGTGTATTGAGAAATCTGGTAAACTCTCAACTATTGAACTTAAAACAATTAACTACTCTACACCCTAAACTCTACACTCTAAACTTAAAAAAAATGAACAAAAATCACCTTATTATCATGGCTGGCGGTGTCGGCTCTCGTTTTTGGCCTATGAGCACGCCTGAAAAACCTAAACAGTTTATCGATGTTCTCGGTATCGGTAAATCTCTTATACAACTTACAGTCGAACGTTTTGATACCGTAATTCCTGTCGAGAATGTATGGATCGTTACTTCAGAGAGATATAAGTCGATAGTCAGAGAACAACTTCCTGGTGTTCCGGAAACTCAGATTTTGTTGGAGCCTTGCATGAGAAATACCGCTCCTTGTATCGAATATGTGAGCCGTAAGATTTATGCTAAAAACCCTGAAGCAAATCTCGTTTTCTCTCCGGCTGACCATATAGTTTTAGATGTAGATACTTTCCGTGAAGTTATTAAAAATTCTTTGGAATTTACGGAAAAACGTGAGGCTATCTTGACATTGGGTATGATGCCGACAAGACCAGAAACTGGTTATGGATACATTAAATCCTATGGATGTCAACAGTCAACAGACAACAGACAACAGTCAATTTTCAAAGTTGAGGCTTTTAAAGAGAAACCGAATTTGGAAACAGCAAAATCATATCTCGCAGATGGCGGTTATTATTGGAACGCAGGTATCTTCATCTGGAACGCTAAAATGGTCGTCAATACAATAGCGACTTTGGTACCAGATTTAGCAACTGTCTTCGATAAAATAGAACCTTATTTCTACACAGAACAGGAACAGAATTATATTAATCAGTTTTTCCCGACCTGCCCTAATATCTCTATCGACTACGCTGTGATGGAAAAAGCTAAGGATGTCTTCGTATATCCTGCTAACTTCGGCTGGAGCGACCTCGGAACATGGGGAAGTCTCTATACTCACCTGCAACAAGATGAAAATAATAATGCGGTTGTAGGACAGAATGTGAATATGGTCGATTGCAAGAATTGCATTGTTCACACTCCATCAGAACGTAAAGTCGTTATACAAGGCCTGGATAATTATATCATCGCAGAGAGCGATAACACTCTTCTCATCTGTAAGAAGGAAGAAGAACAACATATCAAAGACTGGCAAAAATAACGTATAATATAAAAAATACAATATATGAGAAAACTTTTGAGAGATCTTGCCTTCCTGCTATTTAAAGGAAGATATGCACATCAATCTTTATCAAAATGGTTGATATTCCTATTCGATTGCTTTTTATTATTTATATCATTTGCAATATATATATTTGTAAAGTATATATACCATCTAGATTATCTTAATATCGGCTATGAATTGCTGCATTTCTTACCTTTATTGACTGCATTCGTTATTAATTCATATCTTTTTGGATCCTATCTTGGTCTTATACGTTATAGTGGCTTCGGTGATATAAAGAAAATAGGCTTCGTAGCTCTGGGAACCTTTATCCTTATGTTTATGATGAAGTCGATAATGGTGTATTTCTTCCCTTTGAATGTGATTCATAAATGGTTTATGTCTCACACAGAAGTGCTTTTCGTCGCAATGATTGGGTTTATCCTAATCACTATCTCAAGACTTGTGGTGAGACGTATTTATAATGAAAATATTAGCCATAAACAGGACCCTGTAAATACCGTAATTTATGGCGCTGGTGATGCAGCTCCTATAGTACAAAATGCTCTCGAACATGATACCTCAACATTTAACAATGTCGTGGCTTTTATTGATGACTCTGATAATAAAATCGGTAAGTCTATAAATGGTGTGCCTGTATTTAAACCTTCAAAGATTCTTAATAAAGAATTCCTCGAAAAGAATAAGATACAACAACTTATTCTTGCTATTCCTAGTCTGGACTCTGAACGAAAAAAGATGATTATCAATGAATGTATAGAATTAGGACTTAATGTGAAAGCTGTACCTCATATCAATAAATGGGTGGATAATAGTCTTAATTCCGATCAAATTGAAGAAATTAAAATTGAAGACCTGTTAGGTAGAGATCCTATAGTGTTGGATAAAGAACATATTGCTAATGAGTTGGCTAATAAAGTTATAATGGTGACGGGAGCTGCTGGATCTATAGGAAGTGAGATATGCCGACAACTGCTTCATTATAAACCTAAACAACTTATTCTTCTCGATCAGGCAGAATCTCCTTTGTATGATATTCAATTCGAACTTAATAATAATGAACCTTATCGTTCTTTGCTTGTTCCTAAGGAGTTTGTCATTGGTAACGTAAAAGATAAGGTGAAAATGAGAGAGGTATTCCAAAAATATAAACCTCAGATTGTATATCATGCTGCCGCTTATAAACATGTGCCTCTGATGGAAGAGTTTCCATACGAAGCAGTCTTTGTTAATGTCTTGGGTACTAAAAATGTCGCCGACCTCGCAATGGAATATGGCACAGAAAAGTTCGTGATGGTTTCTACCGACAAGGCCGTTAATCCTACTAATGTGATGGGCGCTACAAAACGTATAGCGGAAATTTATACTCAAAGCCGTAAGTCTGATAAAACAATATTCGTTACAACACGCTTCGGTAATGTGCTGGGATCAAACGGTTCCGTTATTCCTCTCTTTAAAAAACAATTGGCGAAAGGTGGCCCTCTCACAGTTACTGACAGAAATATAATCCGTTATTTTATGACAATACCTGAAGCTTGTAGTCTCGTCCTTGAAGCTGGTGTTATGGGTGAAAAAGAAGATATTTTCGTTTTCGATATGGGTGAACCTGTTAAAATTTATGATCTCGCTAAGAAAATGATTAAATTATCTAGGAAAGATGGTATAGAAATAGAAATAACTGGTCTTAGACCTGGTGAGAAATTATATGAAGAACTTCTTTCTACAAAGGAAAATACCATACCTACTGATCATGCGAAAATCATGAGAGCTAAAGTACGCCGCTATTCACAAAACGAAGTGGATGAAAAAATTAATATTCTCATCGACCTTGTTCCTTCTTGCGATGACTTTAAAATAGTAGCCCAAATGAAAAATATTGTCCCTGAATTCATAAGCAACAACTCTATTTACTCAACTCTCGACAGAAAATAAAACTCATAATGAACTTGAGAAAAATCATATTATTACTAACAATCTTATTTCTGTCTTACTCCTCTTTCTCTCAGGAACTTCTGATTCCTCTTAATGATGATTATGAGATGGAAATACAAACGGCGGCTTATAATTCAGAGTATCGTTTTCACACGACAATGAAGTCTTGGTCGGAATATCAGTTTAAAGATGTGTTGAATCTAGATAGCCTCAAAACATCTCAATATATCATTAAAGACTTCGGTAATAAAGGAAAAAATGTGATATGGAACTCTGTATTTAATACCGACTTTATTGGTGCTAAGAATGATGACTTCTATATTGCAATCAATCCTATCGTGGAATTCGATCTTGGTAAAGATGACCTCATGACAACTTGGGTCAATACTCGCGGTGCTGAAGTGAAAGGAACAATTGGTGATAATTTTGCCTTTTATACAAACCTTAGGGAAAATCAAGCTGTGTTCCCGGATTATATAACTGATTTCGCAAGCGTTAACAAGGTCGTTCCAGGACAAGGTCATGCCAGACGATTCAAAGAAACGGGCTTCGACTATGCTAATGCATCGGCTTATCTCGCCGCTCGTCCCGTTTATTGGTTGCAAGCTGTACTGGGTTATGGCAAAAACTTTATCGGCGATGGCTATCGTTCTTTGATATTGTCTGACAATGCTTTCGCATATCCTTACGTGAAACTTACTGCTGATGTCTGGAATATACAATATTCTTGCATCTATTCACAAATGTCTGACAAAAATCGTATCCTCGATGACAATACTTTCGCAAGAAAGAATATTGTGATACATTATCTCGACTGGGCTGTTACAAAACGTTTTAATATTGGATTGTTCGATGCGATAGTCTGTAGAGGTCAAGATGAGAATGGCGTAAGAAGAGGACTGGATTTCCAATACATCAATCCGATAATATTTTTACGTACCACTGATTATTACGCCGGAAGTTCTCCCGATAATGCCCTCTTAGGCGTGACATCGAGCTTTATAATAGGTAAACATCTCACCCTTTATGCTCAATTTGTCATAGATGAGATGACCGTCAGAGAATTTGTCGCAGGTAAAGGCTATTATGCTAACAAACAATCATATCAGTTTGGCGTGAAATCTTTCAATAGTTTCGGCTTGAAGAATCTCTTCCTTCAGGGAGAGTTTAATCTCGTAAGACCATATATGTATTCTCACTATAGTGGAGAAGATAATTATGCACATCTCAATCAGGCACTGGCTCATCCATGGGGAGCAAACTTTTATGAAATAGTCGCAAGAGCACAGTATAATTACAAGCGTTTCTATTTCCAATATAAAATGAACTTCGGACAATGGGGTGACGATATAATGACAGCCGACGGCGAATTCCAGTATTATGGTCATGACCTTTATCACGATTATAGAGATTATTATCATATCAATGGAGAAGATTATTACGGACATTATATGCTGACTGGTGAAAAAAATACGTTATTAATGCATAATTTTAACATCTCTTGGCTAGTGAATCCTTCATATAATATGAATATCTTTGCTGAAATAACTAATAGAAATCATGTCATTGATGGTGGAATCCAACATAATGATTTTATATTCAATATGGGTATAAGAACAACATTAGATAGAAAATACTACGATTTTTAAAATGTTTGAGATATTTAAGAATTTAAGACCATTCCAATCAACAGAATATATTTTTCTTGTATTAATATCTTTTTTTATTCCTATCTCGTGGAGAATTGCTTCATACGCGATGATAGGACTTTTTGTAAGTACAATCTTAAAAGGAGTATTTGAGAATGGGTTTAAAATCAATCCATTACAATATAGGAATAAACTAGTCTATATTTTCTTTATTGCCTTCTGGATATTATATGCTCTCAGCTTCTTGTATTCTGATAATACTGCTGAGGCAAGAATACAGATAGGGAAAAAACTCCCTTTCTTCCTTTTCCCCTTATTCTTCTTATGTTCCGATCTTTCATACCTGACTAAAGATAGAGTCAGAACGCTAATGTATTGTCTCGTATTTGGAATATTGTCGTTGTATGCAATTAATCTTGTTTGGGCTCTTATTGATATTTGCTTTAATGATGATAAAATTACAAGATTGACAATTTATCATAAATTTTTCAAGACCAGTGATAAAGTATTCACATATCTACATAGAGCACATTTCTCTTTATTTACTTGTCTTGCATTGGTGTTTTCCTTTGTGGAATTATTTACTTCAAAATCATCAAAGATTAAGATACTTAATCTTGTATTGCTCTTTATTATGATATTGTCACCATTCTATATTAGTTCAAGAGCAGGGATCTTGTGTGAGATATTGGTTTTATTTACTTTATGGATCTGGTTAACATTTATTAGGAAAGAGAGAAAATTAGGAATAATCACAGGGGTCTTATTCGTTCTAATGTTATTGATGGGATATTTTGCCTTCCCCAAGACAATAGATAGGTTTTCCAAAGCAATAAATAGGGTAAAAGATGGTAAAGGTGATATCAGATTGACTTTAAGAAGTAGTTGTAGATCCGCCATCAGAGATAATTATCTTTTTGGAGCAGGCGCAGGTGACCGTTGCGATGAAACATTAAAAGCTCATATTACCTATAGAGAGTATATAATTTCTCAAATTAAACCTACTGAGGACGCTGATTTAATTGATTTTGAACGTAATAGAGAGACGTTTCTTGATAGTATTGATGCAAGATTTGAAAATGATTATACAAAGGAAGTTTATGAGTATGCAAAACAGATATCTGAAGTTTATGACTGCGATTATTCTTCTGTAAAACAATATCTTGCTGAATATCAAATAATAGATCATACAATATTACACGAACTTAACGCCCACAACCAATTTTCCGACACAATTATAGCAGTAGGAATAATTGGTTTGATATTATTATTAGGATTCTTCTTCATACCAGTCTATCTCTGGATAAAAAACAAAAACTTCGATATAGTCTTTTTCTCATTGCTATTTATAATAGCCTTTAACTGTCTTTTCGAATCTGTCTTTGAACGTCAGATGGGAATAATGTTCTTCGTGTTTTTCTACTTTCTATTGTTCCATGCTAACTTTTGTCAACAGACAAATGACAATTGAGACTTGAAAATCTGTGCATATCTGTGAAATCTGTGTTCGATAAAATATGGCTTTGAAAAAGTATTCTCTTTTCATAAAATATCTGTTTGATAAGATAGCTGCCTTATGCGGGATAATACTATTATCTCCTTTTATGCTATTGATCTTTATCATTCATAAGATTGTCATGCCCAAAGGTGACTTCTTTTTCAGGCAGGAAAGAGTGGGACAATACGGAAAAACGTTTAAGATTTACAAGATAAGAACAATGAAAGAAGGCAGTGAGAATAATACTGTTTTTGTTACGACTGCAAACGACGATAGGATTCTGCCTTTCGGTAGATTTCTGAGAAGAACGAAACTTGATGAGATAGTAGAACTTATTAATGTTCTTAAAGGCGAGATGAGTCTCGTAGGTCCTCGCCCTGATGTAAGTGGTTATGCTGATATGCTTCAGGGTGAAGATAGAAAAATCCTCGAACTTCGTCCCGGGATTACAGGTACGGCTTCATTAAAATATATTAACGAAGAAGAAATTCTTGCTAATGTTGACAATCCCCAACAATATAACGACGAAGTAATATATCCCGATAAAGTTATAATTAATCTGGATTATTATTATAACAGAACTTTTTGGGGTGATATTAAGATAATTTTAAAAACGATATTTAGATAGGGTTGGTCGTTTGTTCTTATAAAAATATTTTTTCTGGAATGGGTGAGTATACGGTTTGCATGTCGGTGTATAAAAATGATAAGCCTGAAAATTTTCGTCAAGCTATTTATAGTATATATAATCAAACTGTTATGCCTGATGAGATTGTCTTGGTTGTAGATGGGCCTGTTGGAGATGAGCTTGAAAGAGAAATAGGGTGCGTTAGGCGTGAGATCCCTATATTGAAAGTTCTTCGTCTAAGAGAAAATAAAGGACATGCAATTGCTCGTCAGATTGCCATAGATAACTCCAAGAATGATCTGGTGGCGATTATGGATTCTGATGATGTTTCTGTTCCTGATAGATTTAGACTTCAACTGGCAGTGCTGCGGAATAATCCTGACATATCTGTTGTTGGAGGATTAATAAATGAATTTACTGACTCTCCAGAAAATATTGTTTCGAGACGTGTTGTGCCTGAATTTGACTCCGATATAAAACAATATATGAAAAGGCGCTGTCCACTAAACTTTGTGACGGTGATGATGCGTAGATCAGATCTTCTAAGTGTGGGAGGGATTAAGGATTGGTATTGTGAAGAGGATTATTATTTGTGGGTTAGATTTATGCTTGCAGGATACAAGTTTTATAACATCCAAGATAATTTAGTTGATGTACGTATAGGAGAAGATACTTATAAAAGAAGGGGAAGTGTAAAATACTTTAAGAGTGAGGTGACTTTTCAAAGATATATGTTGAATAATAAAGTTATAACTTATAGTGAGTACGTCCTTAACATAGCAATACGTTTGTTTGTACAGATAATCCTTCCTAATAAGCTTAGAGCTGTATTTTATCGAAAATTTGCTAGATCATAATTTGATTATGAATCAATATCGTTTCTATAAGAAAACATGGATTTTCTTGGAAGAAAGTGAAGAGAAGCTACTTTCTAAGAAAGAATGTAATGATTTGTTAAGAAAAGGTGGCCTGATGATTCGTAATACTTACGATTTCGATACAAAGGAAGAAACATCATTCTGGTATGTAATTAAGGATAAATTAGAAGATATTTCAGAGTTGCCCTTTTCAGCAAGAAGAAACATAAGAAGAGCACATAAATTCTATAATTTTACAAGAACTAATAAGAAAACAATAATTGACAATTGTTACGATATTCTTTTATCTCGACAGAAATCATATCGTGTTAAGGGTAAGATAATGACTCAGAAAGAGTTCATTTCTATGTTGGAAGGATATGAAAATGAAAATATCATCGATTATTGGATTATTGAGAAAAAAGATACAAACGAAATAGTCGGTTTTTCAATTAATAGGCTTAAAGGTAATAGCTGTGATTATGATTTTATGAGTTGTAAACCGGAATCACTTCGTAATAGAACGTACCCTTATTATGGCCTCATATACGAGATGAACCGCCACTATCTTGGCGAAAGAAAGTTTAAATACGTCTCCGATGGCAGCCGCTCAATAACCGAGCATTCCAATATACAGCAGTTCTTGATGTATAATTTCAAGTTCAGAAAGGCGTATTGCAGACTCAGAGTTTATTATAAATGCTGGTTCGGTGTCGTCGTAAAGTTGCTTTTTCCGTTCAGAAATATCATCCCCTTTAGAAATGTAAGGGCTGTTTTGAAGATGGAAGAGTATTCCCGTGCCTCTCGATGAATTGTAAATCAAGTTGTTATAAATAATTCAAAAATATTTTAAAAAAAAGTAAAAAAAAACTTGACCGTAATAAAAAAAGCTGTATCTTTGCACTGCAATACGGAGATAAAACGTAGCAAACGCCTCCTTAGCTCAGTTGGTTAGAGCATCTGACTGTTAATCAGGGGGTCTCAGGTTCAAGTCCTGAAGGGGGCGCAAAGAGAGAGATTACAAAGTGTAA
>SUWT01000056.1 GCA_015061335.1 Lentimicrobiaceae bacterium
ACAAGATAAATGAAATAAATTTTGACTCTATTTACAGACAAGACATAGAGTTTGATTTATTTAACGAACTACCTGTATGCACCGACGAACATTGTCCAATATTTTAAAATGAAAAGATTTTTATTACATATACCATTGTTAATTTCTATCCTGTGCTTATCGTCATGTCAGGCACTATAGGACATAACGAATAGGAATTCTCAGGTTTTCAGATTCTCAATTTCTCATATTCAAAAAAAATCCATTGTCTGTTGTCCGTTGTCCGTTGACTTTTCTTATCTTTGCAAAAATTTAATCTGAGTAAAACTATGAGAATAAGACACGAGTCTGACAATACGGAACAAGTAGTTTCAGCCATTGTAGAAAGCATGCAAGAACTTAAAGCCAAAGACGTTGTTTCGTTAGATTTAAAAGATATACACACAGCCGTCACGGACTATTTTGTGATATGTCATGCTCAATCAAAGACACAGGTCTCGGCAATTGCCGACAAGATCCTGGATGATTTACGCAACAATATGCGAGTAAAGCCCTACCATTACGAAGGATTTGAAAATGCGGAATGGATTTTGATAGATTACGTTGACGTAGTAGTTCATGTCTTTTTGGAGCCTAAGCGTGGTTTTTATCAATTAGAGTCGTTATGGGCTGACGCTGAACGGACTTCATACGAAGACTAGGTTTAACGTATTATAAAACAACATATTAAATGGAGAATAACAACTCATTTGGAAATTTTTCAGGAAACAACAACAAAAACTCACAACCAAAGAAGAAGTTCAGTTTTTATTGGATTTATGTCATTTTGACTGCTATATTTTTAGGTTCGTTATTTTTTAATGGATCAAGTCCGGCAGAAGAGATTGATAAAGGCAAATTGATCACTTTATTACGAGACAGAGATGTAGAGAAGATTGATTTAGTCAATGGAGAAATTGCAGAGATATATCTTAACGATAGTGGTATAAGCAAATATTTTCCTAACGACAAGGGTAATGGTTTCGGCAACATTCCTAATTATACTCTTCGTATCGGTTCGGTAGAACGTTTCGAGCAAGATATAGAAGCGGCACAAGAAGGTGTTGAACAGCCCATTTATCCACATGTAGTCAAGCGACATAATTGGGGATCGGAGATAATCTCATGGGTACTTCCTATAGTATTGATTTTTGGATTTTGGTTTCTGATAATCAGGATGATGGGTCGTAATGGAGGTGCTGGCGGAGGACAAATCTTCAATATAGGGAAGTCACAAGCCAAGTTATACGACAACGCATCAGATGTTAAGGTTACATTCAAAGATGTTGCAGGCTTAGAAGAAGCGAAGGAAGAGGTTGTTGAAGTTGTAGATTTTCTCAAGAATCCTAAGAAATATACGAAATTGGGTGGTAAGATACCTAAGGGGGTATTATTAGTAGGACCTCCGGGTACGGGTAAGACTTTACTGGCCAAGTCGGTAGCTGGTGAGGCAAACGTACCGTTTTTCAGTATCTCTGGTTCTGATTTCGTAGAAATGTTTGTAGGTGTTGGAGCTTCACGTGTTAGAGATTTATTCAAGCAGGCTAAGGAGAAGTCACCTAGTATAATATTTATTGATGAGATTGATGCTATAGGGCGAGCACGTAGCAAGAGTCCTATGAGTGGAGGCAACGATGAAAGAGAAAGCACTCTTAATCAGCTTCTTACAGAGATGGACGGTTTTGGAACCAATTCAGGAGTTATTGTCATAGCAGCTACCAACCGCGCTGATATTTTGGACAAGGCGCTCATGCGTGCAGGACGTTTTGACCGTCAGATATACGTAGAGCTTCCAGACCTAATAGGTCGAAAGGAGATATTCGAGGTTCACATGCGCAATTTAAAATTAGCCAATGACGTTGACAGAGACTTTCTGGCAAAACAAACTCCAGGATTTTCTGGTGCTGACATCGCCAACGTATGTAATGAAGCTGCCCTTATAGCAGCTCGACGCAATAAGGAATCTATTGAAAAACAAGATTTTCTTGATGCTATAGACCGTATAGTAGGAGGTCTGGAGAAGAAGAATAAAGTCATTACCGACTCTGAAAAGAAGGTCATAGCATTCCATGAAGCAGGTCATGCCACCACAAGCTGGCTACTTGAATTTGCTCATCCATTGGTAAAAGTTACTATAGTACCACGTGGCAAGGCTTTGGGAGCAGCATGGTATCTTCCTAATGAACGTCATATCACGACGAAAGAACAAATGTACCATGAAATGATAGCGACATTAGGAGGTCGTGCGGCAGAACAACTGATATTCGGACATATATCTACAGGCGCATTAAGCGACCTCGAAAAGGTCACCAAACAAGCAACAGCAATGGTCGCATATTATGGATTAGATGAAAGAATTGGTAACAGAAGTTATTATGACTCATCAGGACAGCAAGATTATGCCCTAACAAAACCATTCAGCGAAAAGACAGCGGAAATTATTGACGAACAGGTGAGTGAGATAATTGAACGCGCATATCAAGAAGCATTAAAAATATTGGGAGAAAATATTGACGGGCTCACTCAATTAGCTAATAAACTGATTGACAAGGAAGTAGTATTTGGCGACGATTTAGAAAAGATTTTCGGCAAACGTCCTTGGACTGATGAAAACAATGTCAATTTGACAGAAAAAGATGCCAATTTGACAGGTAACGATTCACAAGAAGACGAAGAATCGGAGGAGAGCAAATAACATTAAAACGATATAAAGGTGGCGGTATTCTCATTTGGAGGAAATAATAAGGATTGTACCAACAAAGAACAGATACTTGCAAAGGTACGCAATGCCATCTTGGAGAAAGATGAGAAGCACTTTTCAAACATCAATCTTCAAGATGATACATGGCGTGCCTTCAAGGAGGGTGACGGAGACGAATTCACTTTCATTGAGCGTTTCAAGGAAAATGGCGGAATATTCATGTATTTCGAGGAAGAAGAACATTTCAAAGAAGCGATGCTACAATTTGCCAAAGAGAATAATTGGCTACCTATACTTAGTACTAGCAATGTTATCAAAGATATTTTTGCAGAGAGTGAGATAGAATTTTCAGAAGATTATGCAGATCCTGAACGAAAGAACAAGGTCAGCCTAATTACATGCGAATGTATGATAGCACAAAGTGGTGGGATTTTGGTCTCAGATCAGGAGGCAGGGTCTCGAGCAGCCTACTCTTTTGCCGACACTCTTCTTATCCTTGCCAGACCAAACCAATTTGTAACAAGGATGAAAGATGCTTTTGCTCTCATGAAAGAGAAATATGGTGATAATCAGCCATCTGGAATGAGCATTATTAATGGACCTAATTATAGTACCGACATAGAAAATACATTTGTAAATGGAGGTATAGGCTGCAAACAAATAGCATTATTCTTAGTAGAGATGTAATTATGGTTACTTATATAAATTCCACGTTTAAATAGTCATAGCCATTCCAGAGACAAACTTTTCCGAGATTTTTATTTGGAATAAAAAAAAATCAAAGATTTATCATTTATCTATTGTCTTTTGCTATCTTTGCATTTTCATATAATCTTAAACACATGAGAAAATTATTATTTACATTACTAGTATTTTTGTCTTTTTGTACATACGGTTTCTCACAGAACAATGTGATTGAACCAGAGTTACAAAAAGCTATTGAGCAGAAAGGTGATGAGATGATCAGTATTAATATCATCTTCAAATCACAAATGGATCCCATGAAACTCAGAACAAGAGTTGAGAAAGTCACTGACAAGAAAGTTAAAAGAGACATTGTTGTTGACGAACTTAAGAGTTTTTCAGAACGTGAGCAACATGATGTCATGTCAATTCTTAAGGCAGAAGAAAAAGGAGGTAAAGTAACAAAGATAACTAGTCACTGGTTATCAAACGTTATCACATGTACTGTCACTCCTGATGTAATTTATCATTTATCAACACATTCCGACATCTCTCTTATTGGATACAATGAAGAGAAGTATATGTTATGGGGAGAGGAAGCAAAGAATGTTGAAGTAGGCAAGGATCAGATGACACAAAATATCACAATGGTTAATGCTGACGATGTATGGGAATTAGGTTTCACCGGAGAAGGTGTTGTTGTAGCTGTAGTTGACACTGGTGTTAACTATAACCACGTTGACCTTGCCGACCACTTATGGGATGGCGGACCTGAATTTCCAAATCATGGATATAACACGTATAGCAACAATAACAATCCTATGGACGGCAATGGACACGGCACACACTGTTCAGGAACTGTCTGCGGTGATGGTACTTCAGGATTAAGCACGGGCATGGCACCTAATGCCACCTTGATGTGTGTAAAATGTCTCAGCGATGGTGGTAACGGTGATGCCAATACTATCAGTTCAGGTATGGAATTTGCCGTTGAACATTATGCAGATGTCATGAGTTTATCATTAGGTATTCCATCATCATCAGTCTCAGAAAGGACAATGTTACGTCAGACATGTGTCAACGCATTAGAAGCAGGCGTTGTCGCAGCTATTGCTGTTGGTAACGAAGGTGATCAACAGTGGATGTATCCTATTCCTAACAATGTCAGAGTTCCAGGCAGTTGCCCTCCACCATGGTTACACCCTGAACAAGAAGAGGCAAATCCTGGACAGTTATCATGTGTTGTTGCTATAGGTGCTGTTAATTACAATGATGTAGCTGCAAATTTCACATCACACGGTCCTGTGACATGGACAAATACAGAATACAATGACTATCCATATCAACCAGAGATAGGTCTCATTCGTCCAGACGTTTGTGCACCTGGCGTTGGTATTATATCTGCCGACTTCAGTAATATCAACGGTCACGTTTCTATGGATGGTACATCAATGGCGACTCCATGTGCTGCTGGTGTTATGTGTTTAGCATTATCAAAGAATCCAGATCTCACACCTGCAGAAATCAGCATGTTGTTTGAAACAACAGCGGTAAAACTTTCTGAGAATAAGAGTAATATAACAGGATCAGGTCGTATCGACGCTTTGGCAATAGTAGAGAATATTACAGCTGGTTATTTAGAAGCAGGAGAATATTCATTTACAGAAGTAGATGGAAATTACAATGGCAATCTTAATCCAGGAGAAGAATTCAATATCACCTTAGAAGTTATCAATACATCAGAAGAAACTATCAGCAACGTAAGTCTTGTAATGACATGTAACAACGAGAATGTCACAATAACAGACTCTGAAGCAAGCATCGGCAGCATTCCTGCCCTTGGAACGATAACACTCGATGAAGAGTTCTCATTTGTCATAGGAGAATCTGCCGAAGTCAATGAAGCAATAAACTTCGAAATTTCAACATTTGATTCAAACGACGAGAAGATCTCTTCATTCAGATTAAAGACAGAGGTTTATGGTAACAAAATAGAATTTTCATCTATCATAGTAGAAGATGATGACAATGGCAATGGCGTTCTTGAAGCTGGTGAAACAGCTAATCTTGCCGTCATACTTGAAAACATAGGAAACGAAATAGCGGTTTCTATTGATGGTATCTTATCATCGGAAGAAGATTATATTACTATAAACGAAGATGAAGCTTACTTCAATTCTATTGGAGGCAAATCATCGTCAATAGCATATTTCAACGTAACTGCATCTGACAATTTACCTGCGAGCTACTCTATCCCTATGGAACTAACATGCACAGATGCTTACGGAAACACCAAAGAATTTGAAATCACCTTTGCAAATAACTGTGATGTGATTTTCAACTTAGTTGATAGTTTTGGTGATGGTTGGAACAATGCCGTTTTACATGTTAATTATAGCGATGGTTCCCCTGCTGACGAATTTACCATTTTAGGAGGATCCTCAGCTACTTACACCAAGAACATCACTTCAGGCGTTGAAGTATCACTTTCATGGACATCAGGTTATTTTGATGCTGAATGTAGCTTCAACATCACATACAGCAACGGTACTGTCATTTACAGTGGCTCAGGCGGTCAAGGTTCAGGAACATTTTTCTCATGGGTCAACAACTGTTCTGGAGGCGGATCATTTACAGAAATGGGCGATCCTATCCAGAATCTTGAGGTCAGTACAAACATGTTATCTGTAGAGTTCTCATGGGATGAACCTGCAGAAGGCGATGCTATCTCATACGAGATTTATCGTGAGACAAAATTGGTAGGAACTACAGAAGAATTATCATATACCGATGAAGTTGAGAGTGAAGGTATATATAATTACAGTGTTAGACCTGTTTACAACGACATATACGGTTTATTTGTTTGCACAGAAGTTGATGTAACGACATGTCCATCTATAAGCGATCTTATTGTTGATGTTGAGGATTTAGACATGACACTCACATGGACAGAGCCTAATGACATGACTGATTTCGTAGAATACAAAGTTTATCTCAATGACGAATTAGTTGGCAACACAACAGAGCCTATTTTCGAGAAAGAAATAACCGTAGGCGATTACACAGCTACTGTAGAAGCCGTCTATACTTATTGTCAAGGACACAAAACAATAGAATTTAGTGTATGTGATCCAATCGAAAGTATAGAATACCATGTAGATAATAGAACTATCAACTTAAGTTGGACCGTAGATGAAAGCATCAATATTGAAAAATATGAACTCTATGTCAATGGTATTTACTTTGTTTGGACAAGCCATACAGAATTATCAACAGAGATGGAACATGGAATTTACGACATTGAAGTAAGAGCTATCACAGATGATTGTTTTGCTATTGGCAAATTAGTTGAGGACATTATTGTTTGCAACTTAGATGAAGCTGTCGTTCTTGAAGCAGAGATGGTAGAGGATTATGTAATTGAACTCAATTGGAATAATCTTGATTTTGTTTCAGGATATGTGGTTTATCGTAACGATGAGATTATAGCTGAAGTGAGTGAAAACACATATACCGATAGCAGTATTAGTGAGAATGGCAACTATTGTTATATAGTTGCAGTAAAATGCGATGACAATATTGGGGCTATCTCAGAAGAAGTTTGTATCACATTCAATGTAAGTCTCGGTGAGATTTCAGATGTAGAAGTCACTATTTATCCAAATCCTTCAAAAGACAATTTCTTTGTTGTTTGTGAAGGGATGACAAATATCAAGGTATATAACATTCTTGGTGAAAAGATTTCTGAAGAAGAAATAAGCAGTGACAAATACGAGATAAATGGTTTAGTATCTGGCACATACTTTGTACAAATTGAGACATCAAAAGGTGTGATTGTCAAGAGAGTAGTAAGATTATAAGATTATAGCTCATAAAGAAATAGCCGTCATGAAATTTTTCGTGACGGCTATTTTCATTTAGATATAAAAAAATTATTTCTCAATAAAAGCGATTATCTCGCCTTTTTCTACCAATTTACCTTGTTCTGCCACTGCTTCTACTATTTTTCCTTCCCAAAGAGCTTTAACAGGTTCCAAGCCGTATGGAGCTTGAATCTGAGCTATCTCATCACCTACTTTATATAATGTTCCTGAAGCTGGAGTTGTTGATTTGTCGTAGAAATCCACATCCCATAATATTCTACCAGACACCGGAGCCACTATAGGTTCGGCATTAGGGTGGCGTAAAGCTCTAAGATCAGGTATTTTAACATCAGATCCTGATTGTGAGAACTTAGCTCTCATCTTTTCTTCCAATTCTTGGTTAAAGCGGCGTTTAGCCTCACCTGATTTATATTCACGATATTGTTTTTCGTGCATAGCGAATTCGAAGAGTTCTTCTTCATCTGGACCAAGATCCCATCCATTCTCTTGCATCTCTTTACGGAAACGAGGCAATTCATCAGGATAGTTATCTTGAGGGTTACCTTCGAAGAACTTCAATTCTTTCTTCTTAGCCAAGTCAACGATCTCTTGATCCAACTTAGCCGGAAGCTGACCGGCCTTACCGAGTATCATATCCCATGCCGCCTTGTCGATGGAATTTTCATAACGAGCATCACCTTTACTCAATGAGTAAAGATTCATAAGAGCGATATTTTTGGTATATTGACTAAACGGAGTCACCAATGGAGGGTAGCCGAGTTTAGGCCATATATTTTGTACCTCATCGAAGAGTTGAACGAGGAGTTCATCTTCCGATAATTCTTTTTCGCCTTTTGCTTTAAGGTTCATATTGATAGCTGCGTGGACGCTCTTAAGATCAGCCATAAGAGAACCCATCATACCACCAGGAAGACCGCAGCTTAACAGCAAGGAATTAAGATAGCGGTTTCTTGGATCAATCCAATATCCGAGGAAGTCATCAATGAAACTTTGTGTCATAGCGCGGGCTTCCATATAAGCCTTCATATTGATATCTTTTACAAGGAATCCTGCATCTTTAAGCATAGCTTGTACGGAAATGACATCAGGATGTACCATACCCCATGAAAGAGGTTCCATAGCGACATCTATATAATCTGCTCCAGCATTAGCGACTTCAAGCATTGAAGCCATCGACAAGCCTGGACCAGAATGACCGTGGTATTGAACTTTTATCTCAGGATGTTGTTTTTTGACAGCTGCAACTATTTTACCAAGAGTAGCCGGACGACCTATGCCTGCCATATCTTTAAGAGCTATCTCTTTTGCACCTGCCTGAATAAGTTTTTCAGCCATATTGATATAATACTCTGCTGTATGAACAGGTGAATATGTGATACTCATGGCAGCCTGAGAGATCATACCAGCCTCGTTAGCCCATTGGATTGAAGGTATGATATTACGAACATCGTTAAGTCCGCAGAAGATACGAGTGATATCGACACCCTGAGCCTTCTTTACCTTATACATCAACTTACGGACATCGGCGGGTACCGGATTCATACGAAGTGCGTTAAGAGCACGATCGAGCATGTGACATTCAATGCCGCCTTTGTGCAATGCAGATGTGAAAGCACGCACTGAATGGTTAGGGTTCTCACCATACAATAAATTAACCTGCTCAGCAGCGCCGCCATTAGACTCAACGCGGTCGAAACAACCCATCTCGATAATAATAGGTGCAATCTGTTCCAGCTGATCCTTCCTTGGGACATATTTGCCGGAACTTTGCCACATGTCACGATATACTAAACTAAATTTTATTTCCTTTTTCATCATATTTGATATAAAAATTTCACTAATAATAATATACAAAAATAATACTTTTTTTCCTTATCAGGAATGTTTTTTTTGAGGAATGAAATGAGTTTTGTTAATTGTTGTTATGTTGTGAAAAAAATGTAGTTGTTATGCTTAATAGAAAGATTACTATTAAGATAGAGGAATATAAGTATAACATCACAAAATCAGTTGTCCTGTCAAATGAATGTCAGATATATAGAAAAGACGATATCTTATATTAGCCTGTTTATTTTGCGATGTTTTTGTAAATGAAGAAATAACGCTATTAACATTTTTTTAACGTAAATGTTAATGAAAGTAGGAAATAATTGTAGTCTGTAGTTTCTCAATAAACCAACAATCCTACTATAGCTCCGATTCCTATTATGGCAAATGGTCCTACTTTCTTGAAGTATAATGCTATGAACGCCACTGCGCATATCACGAAACTTTTCCAGTCGATGAAGTTTTCTGGCGTGGCCAGTGTGATGGCGGCGGTGCCTATAAGTCCAATGACGGCTGGTCTTAATCCCGACATCACGCCTTTGAATATAGGATGGTTTTTCCACGCTTCATAAACCTTGCATAAAAGAAGCACTATTATGAATGATGGCAATACCACTGCGAAAGTTGCTGTGAAAGAACCGAGTACGCTCATAAACTCTGACGCTCCTGATTCTAACAGCACCTCGTATCCGATGTAGGTGGCGGAGTTGATGCCGATAGGTCCTGGCGTCATCTGCGAGATGGCTACTATGTCGGTGAATGTCGTTTCGTCAATCCATCCGTGAACATTGACGACTTGTCCCTGTATGAGAGGCAACATAGAATACCCGCCTCCGATGGTGAACATCCCGATGAGGAAAAAGGTCAGAAATAACTCAAGGTATATCATGATGTTCTTTGTTTTTATACCAACTGATGAAAGCGGCACATACAATGACGCACATCAGTATGTATATAGGTGAGACGCTTAAAAAACAAACTAAAATCAGCGATAAAACAACAACCAGCCACGACCACCATTTCATCTTCGTGGCTTTTATCATGTCGATGACAGGAACGCCGATGAGAGCGACGACAACAGGTCTGATGCCTTTGAACGCTTTTATCACGTATTCGTTGTCTTTGAAGTTGGTGAAGAACATCGCGACAAATAATATAATAAGGAATGGAGGCAGGCAACTAGCTATGGTCGCCACGACGCTGCCTTTAGTCCCGCGCAGCTTGTGACCTGTCAAGATGGAGATGTTTACAGCGAACAATCCGGGTGCGGTCTGTGATAATGTGATGATATCGACAAAATCCTCGTCGTTGAGCCACTTACGGCTGACGAGTTCCGATTTTATAGCCGCAATCATCGGGATGCCGCCACCAATAGTGAAAGCGCCTATCTTTGCGAATATCCAAAATATCTGCCACAGACTTACCATTTCTTACAATTGACAATTTACAATTAACAATTCCTAAGACGTGTCAATGTTTTTTTATTTTAGTAGGTATCATTGACGCGTCTCTACATCATTCCTAATTCCTAATTCCTAATTCCTAATTAGGAACCGGGTTGCAAAATTAAAAAAATATCATACATAAAAAGAGGTTCACTTCAATTGAAATGAACCTCTTTTTTATCTCACCTTAAATCCTGTCACACTGTTCCAATCTTGGTCTTATCGGAACGGTGTTTTGTGAATGTTTCATTACAATGCAGACATTGGTATGTGTCGATATAATATTTGTAGTTGTATTTCACATAGTCATGTCGTTCAGCAATATGCTTTGTAATGACTTTCGTTTTGCCTTCGTAATGAGTGGTTTCGTATGACGCATCGTGAACTTCATCTTCTACAACATCTTCTTCTCCTACATATTCACGTTTTATGAGTTCATGCTTGGCGTAATAGTTACAATGTGGACATCTGCTGGTTGGCGTTGAAAGAAGGAAGTAAAGTCCTACGTTCAATGAGAAAAATATTACCATCCTTATCAGTCCGTAATCTACCAATTTCAACGCAGATAAGGTTAGAAGTAGGAAACAGAATCCGCAGAAGATTCGCCAAAGTCCGATGATGAATTTTTTATTTAAATAGAAGACGGGATAGACAAGAGCTAAGTAGAACGAGGCTGGATATACGTAACGTAAGACATTAAAACAGAAAAGATTGTTTACGAATATTATTAGCAATAGAGCATAAATGATAATGAAATTCGTTAGAAGTTTACGTTTTTTCGCCTGTTTGTATAGTAACAATATCGAGATGGCGCAAACGGCGATGCCTATCACACTATGCCAACGCATACTTTTCGTGACTCTGTAACCTTTAATTCTCTCTTTCTCCGCTTGTTTTCTTGCTTCTTTCTTTGAGACCTGACCATCTTTAGCGATGAATAACATTGTCGGTTGACCAACTACAGGTTGCAGTGTAGGATTAGCGACAAGAGTGTTTGTTGTGAGACACATCATCAGCGCACATAAAAAAATAATTATTCTTGATTTCATAGCGATATAGTTTATAATTAACGTGAGTTAGATATAAAATAATTTACTAAAAATGAATAACATAACGATATTTTTTGTATCTTTAAAGTGCTAAAAAAAGAACAAATCGCTATGTTATCCGACAACAAAGTTATTGAAATTCTCTATATGGCAGACGACTTCTGCAAGTTTTTTAATGAAACTGTGAAAAACATTCCATTGACGACGAAAAAAAGCACAGAAACAAACCAAGTCGCCTCTCTGATGCCGAAATGATAACAATTCTTATAATGTTCCACATCGGAGGATATAAATGTCTGAAACATTTCTATATCAATTATATATGCAGGCATTGCAAGAATCTTTTTCCCAAAAACCGTATCCTATAACAGATTTGTTGAATTGGAGAAGAAGGTCGCCGCTCCAATGCTATTGCCGCTTATTGTTACTTCCCAAAGAAACCATCAATCAAGGTCGAATGTTATAAGGACAATCAATTGGTTCTATTTTAATCACCTACAAACAGTCCTGTAAGGACCACAGACCATAGGCAGGCGTTCCGTTCCACTTCACACCTGCCAAACATCCATGCCATCATCCAAGTCCCGTAGGGACGGCAGAGCTTAGTCGAATTGAAAAACGATAGTCATTCGCTGTTCTGTCGCGCCTACAGCGCTTTGATGATAATCTGCTTATAATCTTATGTCCCTACGGGACTTCTGTCAGAATATAACAATATTCATTCCTAATTCCTAACTCCTAATTCCTAATTCCTAACTCCTAATTCCTAATTAATTCAGCATTCTTTCGTAGCTGATTCCAATCTCTTCATGATGGAGAAGATGAAGATCGCCGATAACAAGCATAATACAACGAGAACACCCCATACCATCCATAATGGCATTCCTGTTCCCCAGATCTTAGCGATGACACTTGTCAGATAATTTCCTATCGCTGTGACGCAGAACCAGCATCCCATCATCATGCCTTTGTATTTCGGAGGTGCTACTTTCGTCACGAATGAGATCCCGATAGGACTGAGCAACAATTCAGCGAATGTCAAGACTAAGTATGTGCTGATGAGCCAATTTGGCGACACCAATGTGCTGCTCACTCCGCCTGTGGCTTTCAACTCGGCAGGACTTAACAAATGTACTGATGCCATTGCCATGATGGCGAAACCTAAACCTGCCACTACCATACCCATACCGATTTTCTTTGGTGATGAAGGTTCTTTGCCTTTCTTTGCGAGTGCGCCGAAGACTGCCATTGAGACAGGTGTCAAGGCAACGACGAAGAATGGGTTGAACTGTTGGAATTCCTGTGGTAATAGGTTGATAGTTTCAGGCATTCTGAGATATAAAGCAGCTGCTCCGCCCCATAATAACAAGGTAACGATGCCACTAATAATTTTGTTTTTCCTTGTCTCTGATTGGAATGTTGAGAACAAAGTATAAACCGAGATTGCTATCAATGTCAAAGACCAGATATTAAATCCGATACGTGAGATGCCTGTAGCTGTGCTTGCAGTGTAGTCGCGGGCGAAGAAGGTGAGGCATAACCCGCTTTGTTGGAACGACATCCAGAAGAAGATGACAACGGCGAATACCATGAATAATGCTGTCATACGTGAACGTGTCTGTTCTGGACTAAGTTCTTCAACCTTGACTGTCGTATTAGCCATCTCTTTAGCCTGTCTGCTGTTGACATCAGCATGTTTGAACCAGTTGCGGCAGCTGAGATAGATAGCCATTGAAAGTACCAATGAGATACAAGCGACGCCGAAACCGTAGTTATATGCTGTTGACAATGAATCGATGTAATTCTGTGCGAATGTTGCCAAGTCGCCGGTATTGCCTTGTTGTGCTGCCAAAGTCTCGAATGACTTGAGAGCGTCGGCGCTGATGCTTCCATCCAAATATTGATGAGCGAGAGATGGAATCTGTGGCACGTAGGTAAATCCTGCTTTGCCGAGGAAGAGGTCGGTGACTTTTGTCGCTGTCATAGGAGCGAACATAGAACCGATGTTGATAGCCATATAGAAAAGGCTGAAACCGTTGTCGCGGAACGGACTGTATTTAGCCTCGTCGTAGAGGTTGCCGACCATGACTTGAAGATTACCTTTGAAAAGACCCGTTCCTATCGCGATGAGTGCGAGTGCCGAGAACATGGTGACTTTTGCCGTCGAGCCCATCATAGGGACTGCGAGAAGCAGATAGCCGAGGAACATGACTACGATACCGGCTCTTACCATTTTTCCGTAACCGAAACGGTCGGCGAGGATACCACCGATGAGCGGCATAAAATAGACGCAACCGAGGAAGATGCCGTAGATCTGACCTGACTGTGCTTCATTGAAACCGAATTTAGCTTGCAGGAAAAGTACGAAGATAGCAAGCATGGTGTAATAGCCAAAACGTTCTCCGGTGTTGGCTAATGCTAAGGCGTAGAGCCCTTTAGGATGACCTTTAAACATAATATGAATTGTTTTAATTTTTAAAGTTGCAAAGATAAGAAAAGTCAACGGACAACAGTCAACAGTCAACAGACTTTGTACATGTTTTTTTTGGAACCAAAAATCTTGCCGATAACGGAAAATTTTACTATCTTTGCAATGATATTTTAATAAAAGTTTGCCGATATGAAATATTTGTCAGTAACTGAATTTGCGTCATTACATTCTGTGTCGGAACGAACCGTGCGTAATTATTGTGCTTCATAATATTGTTCCGTTTATAATCACTGATGAGTTGAAATATTATTATTACAGAGATCTCAGCGAATGGCAATCGGTGAGAGGTTATCTTCGTAATACTTGCCTAAGTGCACAAGATAACTACAAATTGTTATTGGAATATTTCAGAATTTGAGAAATTGAAAATCTGAAAACTTGAAAAATAACTATGGCTTTTGGCTATGGCGATGACTTTTTTTGAACCTGAAAATCTGAGAAAATTTAGCTGTTAGCTGTTAGCCATTAGCCTTTTGACTTTAGCCATAAAAAAAAGGTTCCCGAACTTCGAGAACCTTTTTTATTTATGTAGAGACGTTATATTACGTCTCAAAATTTAATGTCTTATTGAGTTACTTTCTCTAACCATTTTACCATGCCGAACATGACGCCCAT
>SUWT01000141.1 GCA_015061335.1 Lentimicrobiaceae bacterium
CATACATGCTAACCAACTTAATTTTGAAGGTAATAGCAAGTACAAATTATTTTGATTGATTGTCAGATTCATCATAATAAACCTCCTTTGCTTCTACGAAACATATTGATTGTAATGCTTTAATAGTATGAAATAGATATTGATCCACTAATTTATATGCTTTCAATTCGGAAATAAGCATTTGTTTATCAATTAATCCTCCTTCAAACAGAGCAAATGCTGCATATACTCTATCATTAGCAACAGGTCCAAATACTAAATCATAGTCATGTATAAACTCTTTCTGAGTACGGTTTTTCATTACAAAATCAACCCATTCTTCGGTAGGTTGTTCAAAATTTAAAACCTTTAAATTTTTAATATTGTTTTCATCAAAATCATAGATATTGATAAACCCCTTGTTATGTATTTTATCTAGCTTACGTCTTACCCATGAAAAAGCTTGTTCATAGGATGTTGTTGTATAAAAACCATATCCATAATCCAAAGTTCTATTAGGTATACGGATTTCGGGTTTTTCTACTATTTCAAGACTTCCATGATAGATTTTCATATGCTTTCTCCTTTTCTCGTTTTTATAAGTTCATCAATTTCTTCCAATAACCATTGACGGCTTTGTGTATGTAAAATATCAAAATGTTCAGATAAATAATCAAGTATACCATATGTAACAAAAGTATTTAAAGCTTCTGTTCCACTTATTCCTTTCACTGATTTGTATTGTTCAATACAGAAAGAAAGGAAATAGGCTATATCTTGATTGAGTTTATTCATAGCTACTAAGTTTTCATGCAAATATACTAAGAATCCGGTTATATTATTAGTAGAAAAACTAATAATTACTAATAATTCTACAAAATAACGCTTCATGAAGCATTGGCCTACGCATAAAGGAGCATTGGCTTTCACTCCTATATGTATGTGGCGATGCTTCATGAAGCGTTTTTTTCGAGACTATCAAGTATCTTATCATAGCATTAAAAACACTTAGCACTCATTGCACCAATAATCTAATCTGTTGATATTCAATACCCGTTTGGTGTAATGTGAACGAAAATTCCATTGCATTCATTGCACCTATTTTTTCGATGCAATGGATGTAAAGCCAAAACAAGGCGCATTACACCAAAAGTATACTGATACACAAACTATTAGGTGGTTGGTGCAATGAGTGCAATGTATTTTCAAGTGTTGGTTTATCCAATTGTCGGAATATCCAAGACGCTTGTAATCCTTCATTGCTTGTTCGATGGAAAGTTCTGGGTCTTGCATCTGGTCAAGCCGTTCTGCAGCAACTTGTGCCATCCATAATTTGAATGGTTCGGCTTTGGGTGATGGGATGGATTGGATAAGACGGAAAAGTTGTTGAGTAGTTGCTACATCAGTCTTGTAATATTTTCCATCTGATGAAAGCATTTTCAGTTGTACGATTCCTTCGTACAACTGACTTCCCTCCTTCACTAATTTTCGCTTTAAATCACTCCAATATCTTCTTGGATTTTCACTATCTGTTAAAACAGCCACTACATCCACTACAGAAAAATACCACTCTTCGGTCTCACTATCCCATAGAGTACGTACCTTCTTTTCTTCGAAAATCTTAATTGCATTTTGTTTTACCATTGTATAATTCTTTTAGTTGTAATTAGATTGCGAATTTAACAAAATTATCTCTATTATTAAAATTATTATGGCAAATCTCTTTCATTGCTGTAGATGATATTGAATATGCGTTAGGAAATAAGATTCCATTGTGGGCGTTTGGATTTTTGTATTGAATAAAAGCACCTGTTTGGTTAGGGTAAATAAAAAAGAATCAATAGTTTAATAGAGTTCACAAGTTTATGGACCACAAAGTTATGAACTTATTAAAAATACCTTTGTATTTGCAAGCAAAAACTATGTATACCTTAATTCCGCAACACTATTACAAATATAACTTTTTAAGTACCTGAGCAACAAAAAGTTGCCCAGGATTTTGCCATGTCGAAGAATTCACTTATCTTAGTGTTGCAAAAATAAACAAGCAAAACTCTGATATGACATGGCAAAAATACAAATTAAATCTGAGGAACTCACTCCTTTTGGAGGAATATTTTCAATAATGGAGCAATTTGACTCCAAGCTCTCATCTGTTATAGACTCAACCCTTGGTATGAGATGCAAGCTGTATGGTTATCAATACAGCGAAATCATCCGTTCGCTTATGAGCGTTTATTTCTGTGGCGGCTCATTCATAGAAGATGTCACCACTCATCTGATGTACCACCTCTCGCTTTATCCGACACTTCGCACATGCAGTGCCGACACTATTCTCAGAGCCATAAAGGAACTGACCCAGGATAACATTTCCTACACATCAGACACGGGCAAGACCTATGACTTCAACACGGCAGACAAGCTGAATACATTGTTCCCCAATTGCCTGTTGTCCACAGGGCAGCTGAAAGAGGGCGAGGGGTATGACGTTGACTTCGACCACCAGTTCATAATATGATGCGCATAGTTGCGGATTTGAGGTTTATTTCTTTTCGGAGCTCGTCTATTTTTTTATTGCCAAGTTCTAATGCTTCTATCTCCTGCCATTCATAGAGGCTATTATATGCCATACATCCGATAAGAATGGAGATAAGTATATATCCCAAC
>SUWT01000142.1 GCA_015061335.1 Lentimicrobiaceae bacterium
TGTTAAATCCTTAGGTGTTAACCAAGGAATATTTCCACCCCAATATTCTTTATTAGAAGTATCTGGAGTGCCTCCCCCTACTATCTCTGCAATCTCTCCCAGTTTATATTCTTTCCATTCGGTCATATCACAATTGTTTATTTAGTATATAAAAACTTTTTATTGCGATTCGCTTCTTATTACAATCATTTTCGTGAGGTCACGAAAATGGTCAACAATCCACTTCACATGCTTGAATTTTCATTTCTATTTTTATCTCTATTTTCAAAATCAAAAATATAAAAAAAGAAATGTACTTTGAATATCAATTATTTATAATTTTCTTTTTTTATTTTTTTTATTTTCTTTTTTTTATGCCATTATTTTAACTCGTAAATATAAAATAAAAACATATTGATTATTAAATGCTTATATTCTTTCTTTTTTCTTAAATATGTTATTTTACCCTATTTTCTGCCACTTTCTGAAAGAAAAGAATTTTCTGCTAAAGTATATCTTCTATATTTACGTCCACCAAGAGGTATAATTTTACCATCTTTAACCATCATTCTCACCATCTTTTCCAATTCAATGTACTCCACATCTGGCAAACGCTTTGATATTTCTGACATTGTACTATTTGGATGGTATCTTAAATCTTCATATATCAGGGCTTTCAATCTATAAGGTTCGATTGTTTTTAATGTTGTCTCAAACTGCATTCGAGTTTTAGATACAAAAGCTGGATTTATACTGTATTTCAAACCTTTACCACGTCCTTGCGTATCCACAATATGATGGTTGACAAGTATATCTACATATGAGCGAAGCCTACCTCCATCTTGAATTTGCAATTCACGAGATAAGTCTTTAGCAAAAATAGCCTTATGTTGTAAAATTATACCTAATGCAATATATGCTTTCTGACTAAACCGAGGGAAATTGTTTTCTATATAATCACATAAGCGGGATGTTTCTTTGTTAAGGATTTTTCTATACACTGTAACTTCAACATAATCTTCGCCTTCTACAACAATAGGTTTTCCTTTTCCAGCAGTCAACAATGTTTCATATATCATATCATAACCAGAACCTTCAGCTTCCATCATATGCAAATCATAAAATATTTTAGCAAGATGGATATTTCTTTTTTCTGTCTTTTGAAGTATATTATTTACAGTAACCCCAATAGGCAAAACTCCTGGATTAGTTATAACCATTTTATCTGGATACAGTTTTATAAATATATCACCTCTTGTTGTGTATGGTCTATGCACTATGGCATTGCAAAGTAATTCTCGTACAATTTTTTCATCGTATGCAGGAATCTCCTTTCTCCAAAGTCCTTCTGATATTTCGTAAGTTTCTCTCCAATCAGGGATGTAACCAACAATCGACATCATAAGTTCTTGCGGATTCATCTGATAATCATCCCACACCTTCTTATCAACTTTATTTTCTTCTGCATCATATTTTATATACTGAACTATAGGTGAGTATAATAATCTAGCTCTCTGTTCTGGTTTGCCAATCCATAATACACCCAAGTTAGTCAAAAATCCATCATCATTTATCATCTGATAATATGCCAATGTCTCTTCCTCAGTTTTTTCTTTGACAAAAGCGGAAACTCTATCTGATTGCTTGATAGATGAAATGAATTTGTTCAATTTAGATATGTCAGAATTTCTCCAGTGTAACTTTTGCGACACTTTTGTTTCCCAGCAATAAGCAGGTCTATCAGCAATAAGCCTACCTAATTCATCTGGTCTAAGTGCTCTGCTGGAATCATGATCTCTAATTAAATAGAGACCTTTAGTAGTACTAGCAATGGATGTTTGTGACGGATAAATATGCAATTTTATATATTGCCCACCATTTTCTGACATCACGATTTCTGGAAATATTGCTACATTTATTGTCAGTTCATTAATGCGCTTTACCACTTTTTCTGGTAATGTGTCTGGTATTACCTGAGTTGGATTTGGTAATTCATCTCCGTCTTCTATTCCAATTGCCAAATAACCACCATGACTATTAGCAAATGCCACACAATCTTTGGCTAATTCACCAAAATCAGCAGTTTTACCAGTTACATAGCGTAAGGACTTTTTATCAAATTGCATATTTTCTTCCATAAATTTTAAAGTTTTATCTTCTCCAAATTTTCTAATATCAGCTTATTCAGTCTCTCTTCTTCTTTCAATTGCTCTTCAAATTCGGCTTTCAAGGCGGCAAAACGTTCAGCAAAGTTGAAGTCGTCTTCTTCCTCCGGCAATCCTACATATCGTCCTGGTGTCAAGACAAAATCTAACTCCTCAACCTTAGCGATAGATACCGAAGCGCAGAATCCTGCTTCATCATGATAGTTGCCGTTTTTGTTTCTCCATTGATGATATGTGTCTGCAATGAGATGTATGTCTCCCGCACTGAACTCACGAGTACGACGGTTAATGAGATGTCCCATATTACGAGCGTCAATGAAAAGTATCTCGCCTCCGCGTTCACGGAATCTGTCGGTCTCGTTACGGTTGCGGCTGAGGAACCATAATGACGCAGGAATCTGAGTATTCAAAAACAACTTAGCCGGCAAATTTACAATACAATCTACCAATCCAGCTTTCACCAATTCTCTACGGATATCGCCTTCGCCACCGCTTTTAGA
>SUWT01000006.1 GCA_015061335.1 Lentimicrobiaceae bacterium
CAAGGTTGTGTGGGAAAATACCGCAAGCCCCACGGGGCGAGGATGATTTTTCCACGACACCCGCAGGGCTTGACCTTGCTTGGACGAAAAGAACACGAGTTACCTTTGCCTGTGGTTTGGTGAACTCGGCTGCGATACGACTGTTTCCTATAATATTATTTCGTGTTCCTAAAAAAATATATATGAAACAATCTTAAATGCATGAAAAAATACTAATTTTGTATTACTACATAATTTATGATTAATGACCAATCGATACTATATTATAAAAATTGATACGCAAAAATGACATTAATTGCAGCATGGGTAGGAGTTGATAACAAAAAAGAGGGTAGGAAAATATCTTCCATATATTTTGCGGCAGATAGTCGTTTTTCATGGAGATACACAAAGTCATCTTCAAAATACGATGAAGGAATGAAAGTTTTTTGCTCCCTCCAACATCCATATATTTTTGCTTATTGTGGGGATGTTTTATTTCCACTTCATACTCTTGAGAGAATAATATATAAAATAGATTGTGGTTTATTTTTCGAGCAAACAGAAGATAGTTTTATGAACAAATTATCTTCTGTTAGAGCGGAAATTGAATCGTCACTTATAAATTACCCTAATCCCAAACCATCCTTTTCAATTTTATTTGCATCAAGAGAATCATATTATGATTTTCATTTAGGTGAAATAATAAGTGTTGAAGGCTGTATTAGTTGTAAAGAAATAATACTACCAAACAAATCCCAGATAGTATATATTGGAGGAAGTGGTAAAAGCGACTTTAAAAATGTCGAATTAGAATTAATGAAAGAACGCAATCCAAATGAGGGAACTAGTCGTTTTTGTTTCCATTGTGTAGCAAAAACCATAAAGGAACATGAAAGTCCCACAGTAGGTGGTGTTCCACAACTGGTTGGCCTTTATCGAGAAGGAACTGGAAAAATTTTTGGTATTGAATACGAGGGAGAAAGATATATTTTAGGCAAACGTATAAATTTTATGCCTGAATATTTTCATATTGAGTGGAGAAATAGTAATTTTGAGCGGATAAATCCAAAAACATTGAAATTATTAGAGGGTGCACAAGCACAACCTTTTTAAAGAAGCAACTCCCTGGCTCTCCACAATTTTCTTTTTATTTACGGGGAGGTCGAGGTGTCTGGCAACCAAAAGTTGCCATCAGGGTATGGGGACGGCCAAAAGCCGTCCTCTAGTTTTATAATCAATTGTCCTCTACGTTGGCATATTAGGATTGTCTAGCTTCTTAAATCGTTTACTCTATTATAGTGTTGCAAGATTGGTACAAAATTGTTATGTCATTTTCTATATACCAAGAAGAGTTTTTTCAAGGGTGTCTTCTTATAATTGCGAAAAGAATCGTATCTTTGCACTTAGAAAAGAGTTATTTGAAAAGCATGAGAAATATAGTGTAATAAAACAAGTTAGCAATTTCTTATCCATTGCCCATTCTCATGCAAGTTCTTCTTAATGGTTTGATACTCAAAGATTCTTAATCAAACTTCATCAAATATACACAAAAACAGTATTCAAATCACCTTATTCTGTAAATTTTACACATTCAAATCACCTTATTCTGCAAATTTTGTATCTTTATATCACCTTATTTTGCAAAAGAATCGTCGATTTCATGAAATAGAACGGAGTTCTTGACGAAACCTGATTCCTTATCGAATTGTTTCTCTTTGCCTTGACAAACTAATTCTAGAAATCTTGCTATCGTAATTCCTAACTTGCCTTCTAAATGAGAATTGGAAGAAGCGTTATAATATTGTAAGACTTCTTTTGTCGGCATTACATCTTTAGGATTCTTAATGAATTTTAACAATTCATCTTCAGTATTTGCCAATTTAACCAAATTATTTTTAACGAAATTATAATCGTCTAACACTTTATTATCAGACATATTATAAAGAACAGTAGGACAATACATTATAGAAGCATCAAGATGAATTGCCGACTCATTGGAAATCATGAAGTCGATTTTGGAAATGAAGTCGAAAGACGATTCTTCCTTTGGATTGGAAATAGAAATGTTATTATTTATTAACCATTCTGAATTCAGATGCTGATAACGAGGATGCGGACGAAGAATTAAGTCGTTATAGTTATTATTTTTTAAGAAAAGACAAAGACTTTTAATCTTTTCAAAATCATCTAACATATTGATAGCAATGCCGATTCTCTGAGTTTCATAATTTCTTTTAACAATCTTGTCGTAAAGAGAATCAAAACGAACTCCTCCTGAAAGATAAACTTCGCCTTTAGGTTTTCCGTCATAAAGATATTTCTCCAAGGATTCTTTTCCATCGAGAAACGAATATGTGAAATCCAATTTTGGGAATCCTCTTTTTACTGACGCATGTTGAACATAAACCGTTTTTATTCCTTTTTCCAATGCATTAAAAATCAAGCATCTGTTTATGTCGTTATGATCATTTGCAAGAACTAAAACCTTTACCTTATATTTATCCAACATCTCGCCTGCAATTTTATAAAGTCCGTATGTTGTCCAAAGTCGGGTGAAATATTTTAGAATCAATGCCTTATCTTCTTTGTTAGATTTTTTGTAAAGTTTTATTAAGGAAAAGAGATAGGGGATGCTATGCCACCAAGCACGTCGTTTATGAACATCAGTAACATGATTATTAAGATAGAGATATGTGTCGTTTTTCACATTATTGATTATCGGTTCAAGCGAGCGACGATTGTTGAGAGAAACTCCGAAGAAAAGCAGACCTTTATAATTGGCTGGCAACGCTTTATACTTAAAATGAATTAAGAATGTATAATAAAAAAGCTGCCCGATGAAGATACAGATCTGCTTGAATAATGAAGGTTGCTTTTCCTTTACTATATATGATATTTTATTGATTTCTAAAACATTAAGCTCGCTATATTTCATCAGAAGAATAGTTTTTGTTCTTTGAGTTTGTTATAATGTTCAATGTCTCTCATTTTAAATACTTTTGCCGGATGACCGCCAGCGACTGACAATGCAGGAATATCTTTTACGACTACGCTACCGGCTTGTATCACAGCACCTTCACCAATAGTGACACCAGGCAAAACAATCACGTTATTTCCAAACCAGACATTATCTTCTATTGTCACATCTTTGACAATCACGGTGTTATCGTATGGAATTCGTGTTCCGCAATCGTAATTGTGATAATCTGTCATAATTTGGCATGATGTTCCGGAATGAAAGTTATCTCCTATTGTACAGCATCCTTTCCCCGTGATTTTCATTCCGTTAAAGTTTACATTATAACCGAGATGCGTATTTTTATTAACAGTACTGAAACCATTGACAGAAAGTTTTCCCTTACAACTTTTAACTTTGGATTTTACAATCCATCTGAATAAAAACTTAGGTTTGAAGATTCCTATGATAATTTTTTTTAACATATTCCTAATATCTTTTCAACGAATTCACGAAATACGCCTTCGCCACCATTTTTTGTCATCACCATTTGTGAATATTTTTTAATATAATCAGGAGCTGAATTTGGTGTCGCCGATATACCAACATTTTTTAACAATTCAACATCGCCGAGATCGTCGCCAATATAAGCGACATCTTCAAGAGTGATATTCAATTCTTTGCAAAGATTTTCAGCCACTTCCAATTTGTTTCTAACACCTTGAAAAATATAATCTACTTTAAGTTTAGCAGCTCTTCTCGCAACGATTTCGGTATCCTCGCCGGTAATTATTCCGACAGGAATTTCATTCTGATGAGCGAAAAGTACTCCAGCGCTGTCGTAAGTATGAAACTTTTTCCACTCGTTACCGGTTTGGTCGTAATACATTCCGCCGTCAGTCCAGACTCCGTCAATATCTGTTAAAATTAATCTAGGTTTCTTCATCTATTCTAAGTTTTGTGGATAAATTATTTCGTTTCTTGGTATTTCAACTTTCACTTTTCTTCCTACAACGTTATGTTTTTCAGACCATTTAAAGCCATCGCCTGGACTTAAAAGATGAATGTCGTTTTCAGAGATAACATCACCGACTTTCAAATCACGATTTGTCGCGATGGAACGTTCAAGTTTTATCTTGCTGTTTTGAACTTCAGGTTCTATGAAAATATCTTCTTTTCCCATCGACATTTCGGTAATTCTGATGTCACGAATCATTCGGTTCACGCCGTCAGGACCTAAAGAACCAGCTTGATCGGTACCTTTCATTCTTCTGTCGATAGTGACGTGTTTTTCAATGATTTCCGCTCCCATAGCAATGGCGGCAATCGGTGCAGAAATTCCAATAGTATGATCAGAAAAACCAATCTTATATTGAGGATAATTATTCTTTAGATATTTTATTGTGTTAAGATTCAAATTGTTAGGATGAGTAGGATATTGAGAGACGCAATGAAGAATAGAGATATTGCTATGATATTTTGTGATAACATCAAGAGCTTCGTCCAATTCTTTTTTACCAGCCATTCCGGTCGATAAAATAATAGGAATTCTTGTCTCTGCGAGAACTTCAAGCAATGGGATATTTGTCAGGTCGCGACTTGCAACTTTCAGATAATCAGGAGAAAAATATTTCATTATGCTTAGACAAGAAGGAGCGCAAAGAGTTTCTACGAAATCTAAACCTTTTTCTTTTGCGTACTTATAAACCTCATAATGTTGTTCGTCAGAAAGTTCCAAAAATGCACGATGTTCTCCGTAAGTCTTTCCAAATGAATTAGGTGAGTCGTAAATACGTGACATTTGCGAATCGGAGAGTTCGTGAGCTAAATCGCGTTTTGTCATTTTAACAGCATTCATCGGTTGCAAGTCAATGCCGAAATATTCTTCTTTGACAGGACGCGAAACGAGTTCAACGATAAGTTTCGCAATATCAACAGAACCATTATGATTCTGCCCGATTTCACCTATAATATACGTTCCGTTTTTCATATCTTACTTCTGATTCTTTGAGATTTCTTCCTTCATGATTTCAAGATATTCTTTATTTTCATTAAGAAAGTTTAGAACATCGAGAGCATTGAAATTAGGTTTCTCTTTATATATTTTGTTAAATATTTCTTTCTGAATATCAAAATCGATTTTAGTGTCTATCGTCAATCTGATGTCATTGTGAGAATCTATCTCTTCTGGAATGTTAAAAAATTTTATGTTAAAATCATCAGGATTTGCATAGATGAAGTTTGTGACATGCTCGTGATAAAGATTTTCGTCTGTCATTGATTTTACGTTTTTCAATGCATTGAGCGTCACAGCTTCCGCCCAAAAACCATAATGAGTTTTAATTGTAGGAATATAATTAGAAGTCATGAACGACATATAATCATAATCTGTGTTTTCAAAATTATCTAAAAGAAAATTAAGAAAATCAATATCCAAGAAAGGATTATCGGCGCAGACTCTGATTATCTTATAAGCATCAAATTCTTTGGCTGCATCAATAAAACGTTGAAGGACATCGTTTTCAGAACCTCTATAATAATTGATTCCGTAGCTTTTTGCAATCTCGACTAAAACGTCATTATTCTCGTTTGTTGAAGTTGCGAGAATAATATTATCTTTCTTTACAGATGATGTTAATCTTTTAAGTATCAATGAGAAAATACCTTCATTCTCATAAAATGGAAGTATCATCTTTTGAGGAAGTCGTGTCGAACCTGTTCGTGCTTGTATTATGATTTTTATTTCGTTCATTTTTTAATTTTTTTTAAGACGTGTCAATAACATATTATTAATAATTGTTGAGTTATTGACGCGTCTCTACAATTTTCTTAATAAGATTAACATATTCTTTTGCGAGAGAACGTCGTGAATAATTTTCGACGATTTCGTTCTTTTTTGTAATCAGTTGGTTTTCTTTATATTTATTAAACAAATCAATAATTACATTTTTAATTTCGTTTTTATCTTCAAAATCGATGATAACTCCTGATTTCGTTTTATCGAGGATAATAGCAGTATCACCATCAGTTGGTCCGATTGCGAAAATAGGTCGTCCCGATGCCATATATTCAAAGATTTTACCTGTCATGATTCCCTTGGCATTAGGCGAATTGTTAATAAATAATAACAAAACCTGAGAAGAACTCTGCTCAACAATGACTTCTTCGTGAGGAATATAAGGAATTATCTCGACATAACTTTCCAAATCATTTTTCTTGATAGTCTCGATAACAGAATTATCGACTTGTCCTATCAATCTAATTTTTAATGATTTAGAAAAATCTTCTAATGTATTTTCTTTTACAAGTTCGCCGAGAGCTTCCCAGAAACGAACTGCATTTCTTGCCGCGCCTACAATTCCTACATGCGACATTGTAAAGTCGGAAGATAATTCAACCTTTCTTAATTTTTCTTCAATATTAAAGTCGTAGCCATTAGTAATGACAGCGACATCTTTAGCACCGTGATTTTCAAGACCTTTAGCCCAATCCCAACCGACGGTAACGACTTTGTTTGCTTCAGTAAGAACCTGATATTGAAGTTTATGATGTTTCTTTAGACTACGTTTTGTTAATTTTAATTCACTAAAGAAGTCGATGTCAGTCCATGGGTCGCGGAAGTCGGCAATCCAAGGAATGTTAAATTTTTTATGTAACTCTTTGGCGATGAGATGCATCGAATGAGGAGGTCCCGTTGAGATTATCGCATCTACAGGATTTGTTTCTAAATATTTTTTAAGAAATCTGACTGAAGGTTTTATCCACCAGCAACGAGCGTCAGGAATAAACAGATTGCCTCTTAACCAGACACTTACATTCTCTTTCCAAGAAGATTTCTTTTTTCCTTCATTGATGAAGCCAGCCTTTATCTTCTCATCTTTCTTGATTCCTAAAAATTTCTTATAAAAAGAATAAGGTTCAATTATCTTATGTCTTAACACTTCCGCTTCGGGAGCGACATCTTTTTCCAGTGATAAATCCTCTACAGGATATTCAGCTCCATCGGCAGTGTATATTACTGGTTGCCACCCGTTTCCAGGAAAATATTTCGACATCTTCAACCAACGTTGAACGCCGGAACCGCCAGATGGTGGCCAGTAATATGTTATTATTAAGACACGGTTCATTTCAATTAACAATGTACAATTAACAATTATTCATTCTTCATTATACATTTTTCACTCTTCATTGTCATTACTATCGCTGCTATTAAACCTAAGATTAATATCAATGATGAGACGAATTGGATCGTGTTGCCGACTTTCCAGATCTTAGGTTCATAGCGCATCATAATCTCGTGATTACCAGCTGGAATGACAGCAGCTCTCAAGATATAATCAGCTCTGATTAAAGGAGATTCTTTTCCGTCGATCCACATTGTCCAGCCTTTGCTTGTCCATATTTCTGAAAAAACAATCAATTCATCTTTTGTTGAATTAAAACTGTAAATCAATTCATTAGGTTTATATGAATCTAATTTTATAGTTCCTGAATTTGTTGTAGGTTTAAAGTCGCCGATAACATTTCTAAATTCTTCATTGATAATCGCAGTCGTTTTGACATTTGTATTTTCGATAGCATCAATTTCTTCATTTGGAGTCGTAACCCATTTAATATCAGATACAATCCAAGCATTGCCGAAAGCGTCAGGATTTGGAACGGCAACAGGATTATTGGCAGATTCAGGATATATTAGATACTTAGTATTCAACATATTGAGAACATTCCAGAAACCATTGCTACCAACTTTATTTCCACCTAAATAATGATTGATAATATCCTGATAACGACGAAGTTTAGCACCATGATAACCACCTATCGACTTATGGAAATAAGAAGTACTTGCGTCGTTGAAAGTGCTTGTAGTAAGGTTCATAACCCTGTAATCCAAGCTGTTATCCTGAAGGATCTGTTTGTCGATTTCCGACAGCACGAACGGTTTCTCAAAACGGCGGCTATCGATGAAATTATCATTATTAAGATAACGTTTATTTATCGGGAACATATCTATGACAACCAATGCTGCGAGCATTGCGAACATCGCATTATTCTTTAATTTGCCGTTAATAGTTATTAACATAATGATAGCTGCAGCTGTTATAAACAAGAAACTTCTTATGGCATCGGCTTTGAAGATAGCCATACGAACTTTCTCTAATTCATTTGCGAATGTCTGATAAACGGCACCATCTTTTCCTGCACCTAACTGAGCGAATTGAGCAGCTTCGCTTTTGCTGAGGAAGTTGAAGAATACGTCAGGAATGATGTAAAACAAGAGGCATAAACCAGCAGTCAGTCCGAAAGAGATGTAGAAATAAATCTTATTTTTCTTTAAGCATTCAGGATTTCTCATCATTTCAGCGAGAGCGAGGAAAGCTAAAATCGGCATACAGACTTCAGCTATTACGAGAGTCATTGAGACAGCTCTGAACTTGTTATACATCGGGAAATAATCGAGGAAGAAGTCGGTGAATCCCATGAAGTTCTTGCCCCAACTCAATAATATTGAGAGGATTGTAGCTGTGAGCAACACCCATTTTATTTTTCCTTTTACGATGAAAAGACCGAGTACGAACAAGAAACAAACGATTGCGCCGACATAAACGGGACCGCTTGTTCCAGGTTGGTCGCCCCAGTAAGCGTTGTTTTGAGCAATCATCGAGCGGAAACGAGGATCGGCATTTTCCAAAGCAGGATTGTCGTTGCCAATATAAGCTGATGCTCCGCCTTTAACATTAGGAATCATCAAGCTCCAGGTTTCTCCGATGCCGTAACTCCATTGAGTGACGTAATCTCTGTCCAATCCACGAGTCTGATTACCAGTGTTTTCTGTCAGAACAGGCTTGCCACGCATCGTCTCTTTTCCAAATTCATAATTAGCGTAAAGTGTAGTTGTACTTGTAAGAATCGCAAGAATCGCTGCGCATACAAGGATTCCGCTTGCCTTGAAAAATTCGTGATATTTTTTGTTTTTGATAGTCTCGATAAACTCAGCTATGACAAAAATCAACACTATCATGAAAAGATAGTAAGTGATTTGGATATGACCTGCTCTTATTTCCAAGGCGAGAGCTATTGCGGTGAGCACTGTGCCCCAGAGATATTTTCCTTTGTAAGTCATTATGATACCAGCAATTACGGGAGCCATATATGCCATAGCGACGGCTTTAGAATTATGACCTGCACCCATCACAATGAATAGATAAGATGTAAATCCGTAAGCCAGAGCACCGATGAAACTAATCCATATTTTACAATCCAGGACGAGAAGCAAGATAAAAAATCCTAGCATGCTGATAAAGACAGACATAATCGGACTTGGAAAACCTAATCCTATGATTTTCTGTACGTAAGTCATGAGATTGCTATTTTGCTGAACGCCGATGTTCCAGGCAGGCATACCGCCGAACATAGAATTTGTCCATAAAGACTGTTCGCCAGTTTCTTCTCTGAACTGGTTGATTTCATGAGACATGCCTTTATACATCTCAATATCGTGTTGTTTTATTCTTTTACCTTCGAGAATAGGGGAGAAGTAAATCAAGGTAATTGCTGCAAAAGCAATAATAGCGAATATGATTCCGAGAAATTGTTTGTTTTTTAGGATGTTATCTTTCATAGTTTTAATAAACAAATTTAGCATTCCATGTGTTATCAAGAGTTTCAATACTTAAGAAATAGAGCATATTTCTTTTATTTATCTGAAGTGTTAAATCCTTGAGATACAAGACATTTTCACCTGCCGACATTATTCCGTAATTTTTTGTGCCTACTAGGCATCCTTTTTGGTCGTATATATTTACGATAACATTAGAAGATTTGTTCAACTTAAACTTACAGATACTATTGTCGGTTATAGGATTAGGATAGATATTTAAGTTGTTGTTATCTGTTGTGAATTCATGAACATTGACGCCGCTGTATTCATAGCAGCCCATATCTATGATACCTCCTAGGATTCTTGGCATGCCAGCGAGGTCGGTATCAGGAAGATACAGATCTGTTGTGTCAATAGTTCCTTTATTGATGACAGGGCTGTATTCTGTTAATCTAAAATCACGGGCGATAGTATCGATGAACATAGGATCTTCTTCTATCATGTTCTCATAAATCTTAATATATTCATTACCATAGACATCCTTTAGTCCACCTTCTAAAACAGAATTATAGAATGAAGGCGAACAATTGCCTCCCCATATAAATATCTGAGATGAGTTGTTTTGGAAATTCTCGTCATACCAGTCATTGCCCCAAATGATACAGTTTTTAAAAATAGGATAAGCCTCTTCAAAAAACTGCATGGCGCCGCCGCCAGCACTGATACAATGATTGTTAACCATGGTGACATTCTGAATTAGAGGAGATGAAGTCGCTATTGCCATGGCACCCCCATAATGAAGTACCAAATTGTTGTTTAACAATGTATTATATACTCTTACATCCAATCCGTTGCTACGTTGGATACCTAGTCCTCCAGCATTGACAGCATAGTTGTCTTCGAAAACAGCTTTATTTAAAACGACATTACAACTATCGAAATTCATGCCTCCACCGTAACAAGCTGTACAATAGTTATCATGGAAATACATGTCTTCCATATTGACATTACATTTCAGGAATTGGAAACCACCGCCATGCATATATTCTCCGTCCTCGTTATAGCCCAGGTTGCCATCAACTTCGCAGTTTGTTATGTAAATATCAGAATTCTCTGCATACATGGCACCGCCTTTCCCTGATGTGAAATTATGATAGAAAGTACAATTATTTATTGTCACTTCATTAGCTCCCAGCAGTCTCAATGCACCGCCAAGACGATTCTTGTCACCAGCGGCTTTTCCGTATGAGAAATGACAATACTCCATCTTGACCTTTTCCTTAGTATCTTGGATGATGATGCCATTCCAACCGCCTTTACCACTATCCCACAAATAGAAACCAGTCGTATCAGCAATAGTAAAATATATAGAGTCTTCCTCGCAGCCAACAGCTTCAAAGCCGCCATTTACTCTTATGCTATAATAATCCTTGAAAATAACCTTGGTGCCTTCTGCAATTGTTAGACTATTCCCTACAGGTACCTCAACGTCGCCCACTATGAAAATAGTATCATAATTCCATGTACCATTCTGAATACCAGATACTTCATACGATGATCTTTCTGAATCTGCATACAATGATGCCTCTATCTGAGCCTTGGAAATAAAAGGCAAAAACAAAAGTAAAAATAATAATGTATTTCTCATAATTAACTTATTTATATTCTACATTAAAAGCAGAGATGTCTTCTGCTGACTCCTCTGCATTAGCTTACAAAAATAAGCATTTTTCATCAATAAAGACTTCATTTATTATTTATTAGGTAATTTTGTTTAAGATTAAGAATTTTAATTATTTTTGTAGGATGAAATGATAACATCTTATTTTAAAGGAAATCAATAATTTTTAACAATAAAGATATGAGTAACAATAAAAAACTTTTTGAGGAATTTCCAGCGGTGACTACAGAACAATGGGAAGCCGTCATTCAAAAAGACCTCAAAGGAGCTGACTACAACAAGAAACTTGTTTGGAAGACAGCTGAAGGTTTCTCGGTAAAACCATATTACCGTGCCGAAGACCTCAATTCAATCGCATGGAACAACGTGGAACCTAACCAGTTCCCATTCGTCCGCGGCAATAAGACTAAAGGCAACGAATGGCTTATCTGCCAAGACATCAATGTCAAAGATTGTCAAGCCGCTAATGAAAAGGCTTTGGACGCTATCTCAAGAGGTGCCAACGCCATCACATTTCGTTTAGAATATGATAAACTCTACACCGACCTCGAACTCTCAGCATTGCTCAACGGCATCAACGCTAAAGAAGTCGAGTTGAGTTTCTACAACAACAAATATCACTTGCCGCTTTTAGAGCAACTCTCAAGAATCCCTGAGTTACGCGGTTCTTTGAACTATGACCCATTGACACGCTACATCCGTCGCGGCACATGGTTCATCTCTGAAACCACCGATATGGAACTCGCTTACATCTTGACAAAAGCCGAGATGCCAGGTTTCCAAACCATCTGTGTCAACAGCCACGTCTTCACAAACGCTGGCGCTACCATCGTTCAGGAAATGGCATTCGCTTTGGCAATCGGATCTGAATATTTAGACAAACTCACCGACACAGATTTGACAATCGATGAGATACTTCCTAAGATGCGCTTCAACGTAGCAGTAGGTCAGAACTACTTTATGGAAATGGCTAAGATGCGTGCTTACAGAATCCTCTGGGCTAACATCGCTAAGGCTTACGGCGCAAAAGAAGAAAACGCCAAGATGCTCATCCATGCTTTCAACGCACAAATCAATATGAGTTTATACGACTCATACGTCAATATGTTACGTACCACAACAGGAACAATGTCGGCTGTTCTCGGCGGCGTTCACTCATTCAGCGTAACACCATTCGACATGGTTTATGAACCAACAACAGAATTTGCAGAACGTATCGCACGTAACCAACAGCTCATCTTGAAAGAAGAATCACACTTCGACAAAGTAGCTGACCCTGCAGCAGGTTCATACTATATCGAAAACCTCACCGACTCATTGGTAAAAGCAGCTTGGGATTTGTTCTTACAAATTCAAGAAGAAGGCGGTTATCTCGCAGCATTACGTAACGGCACAATCCAAAAGATGGTCAAGGAAAGCGCAGCTAAACGCCTCAACAACGTAGCAACACGCCGCGAAATCATACTCGGTACAAACCAATATCCTAACTTCACAGAGACAATGAAGTCAAATCCGGAAGCTTGGGTGTTTGAAGCTAACTGCCGCCGCGACGAAAACGCAGAAATCGACACAATAGTTACTTACCGCGTCGCTCAACAATTCGAGCAATTACGTTATGCAACCGACGTTTATAGCCAAAGCAACAAACGTCCTGTAGCATGGATGTTGACATACGGTAACTTGGCAATGTTGAAAGCTCGTGCCAACTTCGCTTCTAACTTCTTCGCTTGCGCCGGTTTTGAAGTCGTTGACAACGCCGGTTTCAAGACTGTTGAAGACGGCATAGCAGCAGCTAAGGAAGTGAAACCTGAAATCGTTGTGATCTGTTCTTCAGACGAAGAATATGGCGAAGGCAACGCTCTCAAGATTTACGAAGCTCTTAAAGATCAAGCTATCGTCGTCTTGGCAGGTAATCCAGAAGGCACAGCCGACGTTCTCAAAGCAGCTGGCATGGAATATTTCATACACGTGAAGAGCAACGTCTTGGATACATTACAAGATTTTCAAAAGAAATTAGGTATAACAAAATAAAGAAAGGAATTATCATGAAGCCAAATTTTAAAGATATAAACATCAACGTTATACCTCAGACAGAAGACCCAAAAGAATGGGAAAACAAGAACGGTATAAAACCAGAATGGGAAACTGTTGAACATATCAACGTTCGTCCTGCCTACACTTCAGCACAGTTGGAAGGCATGGAACATCTCAACTATGCAGCAGGTATCGCTCCTTATCTCCGCGGACCTTATTCAACAATGTATGTGATGCGTCCTTGGACCATCCGTCAATATGCAGGTTTCTCAACAGCAGAAGAATCAAATGCTTTCTATCGTCGTAACATCGCTGCCGGTCAGAAAGGTCTGTCAGTAGCTTTCGACCTTGCTACACACCGCGGATATGATGCCGACCACGAACGCGTTATGGGCGACGTAGGTAAAGCCGGCGTCAGCATATGCTCTGTAGAAGACATGAAAGTCTTATTCGACCAGATTCCTTTAAATAAGATGTCAGTATCTATGACAATGAACGGCGCTGTTTTGCCAATCTTAGCATTCTATATCGTCGCCGCTTTGGAACAAGGTGCTACCTACGAAGAACTTCAAGGTACAATCCAAAACGACATCTTGAAAGAATTCATGGTTCGTAACACATATATCTATCCACCTGAGTTCTCAATGCGTATCATCGCCGACATCTTCGAATTCACTTCTAAGAAGATGCCTAAGTTCAACTCAATATCTATCTCCGGTTATCACATGCAAGAAGCCGGTGCTACCTGCGACATCGAGTTGGCTTACACTCTCGCTGATGGTTGGGATTATCTCCGCACAGGTGTCAAGTCAGGCTTAGACATCGACGCTTTCGCACCACGTCTTTCATTCTTCTGGTGTTCAGGCATGAACCACTTCATGGAGATCGCTAAGATGCGTGCAGCTCGTATGTTATGGGCTAAGATTGTCAAGACTTTCAATCCTAAGAGCGAAAAATCTTTGGCATTACGTACTCACACCCAGACATCAGGTTGGTCATTGACAGAACAAGACCCATTCAACAACGTAGCACGTACATGTATCGAAGCTATGGGCGCAGCACTCGGTCACACACAATCATTGCACACCAATGCTTTGGACGAAGCCATCGCTCTTCCAACAGACTTCTCAGCACGTATCGCTCGTAACACACAGATCTACATCCAAGAAGAGACAAACGTATGTAAAGTCGTTGACCCATGGGCAGGTTCATATTACATTGAATCATTGACAAAAGAAATCGCCGACAGAGCATGGGAACACATCATGGAAATCGAGGCTATGGGCGGTATGGCAAAAGCTATCGAGACAGGTCTTCCAAAGATGCGTATCGAAGAAGCAGCAGCACGCAAGCAAGCTCGTATCGATGCTGGCAGCGAAATCATCGTCGGTATCAACAAGTTCCGTCTCGAACATGAAGACGCTATCGAGACTCTCGAAGTCGATAACACAGCAGTTCGCGAATCACAAATCAAACGTCTCAACGACTTACGCGCTAAACGTAACCAAGCCGACGTCGATCGTTGCTTGGCAGCTATCACAAAGGCAGCTGAGACAGGCGAAGGCAACTTGTTAGAGTTGGCAGTCGAGGCAGCAAAATGCCGCGCCACATTAGGCGAAATCTCAATGGCATGTGAAAAGGTAGCAGGTCGTTATAAAGCAGTTATTCGTACAATCTCAGGAGTTTATTCTATGGAAACAAAAGGTGATGCTAAGTTTGCAGAAGCCGTCGCTAAGGCTGACGAATTTGCAAAAGTCGAAGGACGTCGTCCTCGTATCATGATTGCCAAGATGGGACAAGACGGTCACGACCGTGGCGCTAAGGTAGTTGCTACAGGTTATGCCGACATAGGTTTCGACGTTGACATGGGACCATTGTTCCAGACACCGGCAGAGGCAGCACGTCAAGCAGTAGAAAACGACGTTCACATCCTCGGCGTTTCAAGTTTGGCAGCAGGTCACAAGACACTCGTTCCACAAGTAATTGAAGAACTCGAGAAGTTAGGTCGTCCTGACATCATGGTCGTCGTCGGTGGTGTCATCCCTCCACAAGACTACCAATTCTTGTACGATGCTGGCGCAGCAGCCATCTTCGGACCAGGTTCAGTCATCAGCGACTCAGCTATCAAGATGTTAGATTTGCTTTTGGCAGCAAGAGGATAATAGCTATCAGCTTTTAGCAGTCAGCTATCAGCATATAAGAGATGTCATTTTAAAGATGGCATCTCTTTTTTTATGGCACCATCACTCTTCTTCGTAATAATACGAATAATCTATTCCTTTCATGAATATTTCTCTGTCGTTGATTTTGTCGGTTAATGCATTGCCGACAAGTCTTTTTATCTCCGTTCCGTCAGCTGAACCTGCTTTTACTGATGTTCTTCGTTCTTATCTTTCCTGCGAAGTCGTGAAGTCCGCCGAACAGATAAGCATGAATCTGCTGTAAACATTTGACGCTTCCATGTTCAAGGTTATTCAGTAAACCGCTTTCGAACAAGGTATATGCTTTCTTTTTACTCTGTCCGTCGATAGTGTTGTCGCTATATAAAAACCAATCGAGGAAAGCGGATGCCCAATTCTTTGACAATTCAATAACTCCATTATTATCGAGAGTATCTGTCAAATATCTTTTTCCATCGGCTGCGGTTAATTTCAGTTGGTTAGTCTCACTAACCAACTGACTATTTTCTTTGTTAAATCTCAAGACTATCGGGATTTAAAAGGAAATCCATTATGCTCATATACAAAACACCTTGTTCATTATACCAAGGTTTTGTTGGTATTCTTTGTATAATTATCTTTTTAAAAGAATCATCTACATTACGGAATGATTGCAGCTCTTGTCTTATTTTTTCTTCATTAGAAATCTCGTATGCCGATTGAATATAGTAACGTTTGTCGCCTTTATTCGCAATGAAATCTATTTCCAATTGTTTCTTTACATATTTATTTTCTTGTTTCTCATTTACAGGAACGACACCGACATCTACACTATATCTTCTTCTGAGAAGCTCGTTGTAAATAATATTTTCCATTATATGATTTTCTTCTTGTTGACGAAAATTAAGTCGTGCATTACGTAAACCTACATCAACAAAATAATATTTCATAGGCGTTCCAATATATTTACGACCTTTAACATCGAATCGGTGAACACGCTCAATAAGAAAAGAATCAACAAGATAATCTATATATGAAGAAATTGTAAATTGAGAAAGTTTAAGATTGCTTGAAGACTGGAATGTATTAGCCAAACGTTGAGGATTTGTTAGAGAACCTATAGACGACGCTAAGACGTTTGTCAGGACTCCGATTTCATCATGACCTTTTAGTTTATATCTATTTATTATGTCTGAAAGATAAACTTGCTCAAATAGATTCTTAAGATATGACTCACGTTCATCGTCAAAATCCATATTCCATACCAAAGGCATACCTCCATAACGACAATACAAAGTCCATAATTTCTCTTTATCAAAATCAGATATGCCGCATATCTCTGCAAAGCTAAAAGGATAAACTCTTATTTCGTCACCTCTGCCTCTAAATTCTGTTATTATGTCACTCGATAAAAATCTCGAATTACTTCCTGTTACATAAACATCGACATTCGATATATGTAAAAAACCATTCAATACAGATACAAAATCATCAACCAACTGAATTTCATCAAGAAGAATATAATACTTCTCTTCATCTTTGATTCTATTCTTTACATAATTATATAACTCTTCAGGATTATGATATTTTTTGTTTGAAAAATCATCTAACGCCAATGCAATAATATGATCTTCATCAACACCGGATTCTATTAACTTACGACGGAATAACTTAAAAAGCAGATAAGATTTTCCGCATCTTCTGACCCCTGTAATGATTTTAATTAAACCATTACCACGTTTCCTAAGCAACCAATCAATATAATCTTTTCTGTCAACTTCTTTCATATTATTTAATATTTTTGCAAAAATAGAAAAAATCTTAAACAGAAGCGTTTTTTATTTAATATTTTTTCAATCTAAATTCACACTGATTTTATCAAAAAGAATCTGAAAGTCTTCGAGACGGTCGGCACCTAAGAAAACGGCAATCATATTTTTTTCTGGATTTATATATAAGACCTGACCATAAAGTCCGAATCCCCAATAGCCGCCGTTGTGTATCACTACATAATAACCATTATCATTTTTCCATACATCAAGTTCACCTTTAACAGGATTTAAACGATAGTAATCAACAAGACTATCTTTGCTTTCAAAATATTTTTGACCGTTATTATATTCATCATCCGTAAATCCCCAATACCAGGAATATGAATAACGACCTTTGCTCTTGATTCCAGCATTATTTGTACTCAAACAACGTTGAACGAATGAAGAGTCAACAATTTGAGTTCCGTTATAACTGCCATTATCCAAAAACAGTTTACCTATCTTTGCCAAATCTCTTACATTTGTCGTGAGACCTCCATAACTTTTGGCAACATGATGTTTGTCGCTATCGAGTCCTATTAATGCAGATTTCTCCATTCCGAGTGGTTGCCAGACTTTCTCTGACAGATATCGGGCGTATGATTTTCCGGTTGCTCTTTCTATGGCCATTCCAAGTATGGCAGTTGTTGCAGACTTATAGGAATAAATCTCGCCAGGTTTATTAGAGAACTTTAAATTTTTAATGACCTTATACGAATTATTTCCGAGATATAGTCGTGCCATCTTTGAAAAAGGATTAGAGCTATAGTTCTCTTTAAATTTAATTCCTGCTGTCATATCCAGCAGATGTTCAATTTGAAGTTGAGAGAACGTCGGGTCGGCGTCTTTTAATTCAGGCAAGTATTCTGTCACGGGATCATTTAAGCTTTTTATATATCCTTCTTGCAGAGCGATACCACAGAGAAGACTTGTGATTGTCTTTGTTACTGAGAATATACATGACTGAGAATCTTCATTCCAACCACCACTATAATGTTCGAAAAGTACGGTATCATTCTGTATAACAATGGCAGCAGCCGGCACATCCATATAATCCATAGTCTCACGAAGAGTAAGATTAAGAAGTGTATCTGATTTTGACAAGTAAATATCGAATTTAAGAGTATCTATGAGATGTTCATTTTCCAGATTTCTTGCGAAATGAAAAGTCTGCAAACCATTATGAACTGTATCTTGTCTAAATAAGCTATGATCATCTACTGATGCGTTAACGTATTTAATACCTTTTGTTATCACACACGACTGAAGGCATAATATCAATATGAAGATAATATAGATAGAATTTTTCTTGTTCATTGTTATAATTGTATGATATTAACTTCTTTTATACATAATTTACATTTTACTCAGTGAATTGAGTATTTTTACTCAGTGTAAAGATAATAAAATATACTAACACACAAAACCTCCGCAAAGGAAAAATTTCTCATGCGGAGGTTTTGTGATTGATGTAATATTCTAAAAATGCTATTCTACATATTCATAATATAATGTAATTATGCCTAATATTTCCTCTTCTCCTCCTACGTTATGCACGACTATGTTGTCTCTTTCAACAGGATAATCACCTTCATATCTATATGTATATTCAATAGTGTCGATATACTCAACAGGATATGTGTCTTTCTTGATAATCCTTGTCACTACATTCTTGCTTGCCGGAACAGAATTCGATGCATAAGATGATAATACACTGGAAGTAAACAGATTGTAATATGGATTCAGCTTACTGCTATACTCATATTCCATTATATAGCTTCCCAAAAGTTCACCATGTGGCCATTCTATCTTTGAAACATTGTCACCATCCCATTCTATGTCGATAATGTCCGTTTCACCTCTCGAATTATTATTATCTAAAACCATCTTAATATCATTGAAAGCATCTTCTGTGAGCAACATCTTAATAGGATTAAACCCTCTATTGTTCATCTTGTAACCATAAGTAAATTCTAATCTCGTGACCTTATCTCCAGTGTATATAAAAGACACGCATTCATTGAGATAATGACCGAGCTTATCATAATATTTTATGTTAGATATTTTATCATCTACATATTCAAACTCACAATAATATATATGATTACTTTTATAATCAATACGAGCCAGTTGATTCTTATCGTTATATGAATATTTCTCCGTTAACGATACTACCCATTCTCCAAGATTGTCATAGTCGTAATATTCAATCTGTTTCAGATAGTCGTCTTCCCAGGTCCATGCTTCATGTACAATCACAGTCGAACTGTCGTCATATAATATCTTATTATAGGTACTGCTGAGCTTTGCTCCATTGCCAATATTGCTTTCTTCACCGCAAGAAATCATCATTGCAAACATTGCAACAATTGTCATAGCAAATAATGTCCTTTTCATAATTTCAAATTTTTAGATTTACTGCAAATATATTACATTTTTTTTAAAAATCCCCCCAAAAAAAAATTGCATTTTTATGCAGTTTTCATACTAACAACTTTAATGTCAAACTCCTATATCTTTGTTAAAAGTATCAAAATACAAAAAATCATTTTTTTAACACTACACCATAAGCAATTTCTCTGCGTTATTTGTTATGTACTAATTAAAAAATACAACAAAATGAAAAAAACACTATTAATTTTAGGATTATTTATCCTTGCGCTAACAACAACTATGACAAGTTGTAATGAGCCTGAACCTGAGTCTGGACAAGGCGGTAATAATGGAGGTAACGGCACTATCACCAATTCAACTACTATCGGCGATGATGTTTATGAGATCATTTCTGCTGTTTTCGTTGCAGATGAAAATGAGAATTATGTAGAGCTTACATTTAATTGTAATGATCTGGAGATAAATATTGAACTTGATGGTTTTGATAAGATCCCTACAGGTACTTTCGAACTTACTCGTGAAGGAATATATACTGCAGAAGCTGATATGTTGTTCCAAGATTACGAATATGAAATTACGGGTGCCTTGACAATAAGCGTGTCATCTAATGTCATTACTGTAACTATCTCTGGTGATGCATACAAAGACCGTTCTTCTAAGAAGTTCTCATTATCATACCAAGGCGAGTTCGGCAATGGTGGAGGTAATGGCGGTGGTGAAATCCCTACAGATAATTCAATATTAATTAATGAGTCTCTATTTCCTATAGGAACTGCCTTGTATTATGTTGAAAATGATGGCTTTGAGACAGAAGTGATTATGACTTTCATTGGAGAGACAAGTCCGGGAGCTATAGTTGACATTACATTAGAAGGCTTTAATGATTTAGTTCCTGGAACATACAATCTAACATCAGAAGGTTTGTATCAGGCTGAAGCAGCAACTATAATGAATGATTTCGATATTATAGGAGAATTGGTGGTAAACAAGAGTAATAATATTTATGTTGTAACTATTGTCGGAGATGCTGTTGAAGATGGTATCGTAGTACCTTTCGCATTGAATTATAAAGGTGAATTAGCCTTACGAAGGTAGTTTGTTAGAGATGAAATAAGGATCTATAAAAGGAAGGAGCCACGTTATCACAACGCGACTCCAAAAATCAATTAATTAATGAAAAGTTAAATTACTATTAAACGATATAATAGTTTCAATCATTCTTTCTTTTTCGCATTGCGTAGGCTGCGCCTAAACCAGCGAGAATTAACAAACCGCTGCCAAGTGGAGCATTCTGATCAACACCTTGACCACGCATTGGTAATAAAGGAAGACCAGTACCTGTGTCTTCACGATAACCCGGAGCCATGTTGTTTGATGAGAAGAAACCATCAGATGATCCAGAATATTGGTAATATTCCTGTGCATTAACATTCAAGCCTAAAGCTGCTATTATTGATATTGCTATTATGAATTTTTTCATTTTTAATTTTCCTTATTTTGGGCTTTGAGCCTTGAGCCTTGAGTCTTGAGCTTTGCTCTAAACTCACAGCTCATAGCTCATAGCAAGATTAGTCAATTATAATTTTTTGTACTTTAACACCACTTTCATCTATCACTTGAATCATATAGGCTCCACTTCTGAATGATGTGGTTGAGATATTTGCTGAACCGAATACATTGTATTCTGCTACAGGACGACCCAATACGTCAACTATTCTGATAACACCTTCACCTTGGATGTCGTTGATCATCATTTCATCGTTGCTGAAGATCACGAAGTTTTCAGCGCCGAAGCTTTGATCGAAGCTATTTACTAATCTGATGATGAAACGATCTGCATTATCTTTTGAAGTAGCAATGAATGTATAATCTTCAAGAAGGAGGTTTGTGCTGTAACCAGTCATCTTGTCGATGAGGTACATCTGAGCAAACTCACAGTCTTGAGCCTCAACGCTGATTGTGTATTCTCCCATTGTCTTAGCTACGAATGAAACAGGAATTTCTGTAACATCTTGGCTCATTATAGCGACAGCATAGTTAGTACCATTGACAGGGACATAAACCATAGGGATGTTGGCGTTGCGGTGTTCAATCTTATCCAAGCCGATACCTTTATTGAATGATACGTAAGCAACGTCATTGTAATTGTCGTTTGAAACTTCGATCTTGATCTGACCGTTGTTTTCGCTTCCTGATCTCTTAGCACTATTTGGAGCAATTGTAAAATTATCTATTATTTTTTCAGTAGCCTTAATGAGAGCACCTTGCATTGGAGCAATAGTTGCGCTTTCTGCATTTGTCTGCCATGCACCTTGATTTGAAAGTGTATAGAAACCTTCAGCTAAGCTTGCACCGCTCATATTGGACTTTGTAATGTTATATGTAAATGGATTACCGATGAGGTTGAAGCCTGCAAGACTGTTTCCTTCTGTATATGAAATAGAATATGTTACAGCTGCTGTGTTAAGTGGACCTTTGAATAACAAGTCGGTATTAACGGAGTTAGCATAAAGATAACCCTGACCTTTTTGTAATGTTGTATACGCATTATCATCTGTATCCTTAACATTTTCCCACATCATCTCTTCTTCATTGTAGTAATAAAGATCGTGAGTGCCGTTTAACAAACCTACAACATCAGTGTGATATACAGTTCCAACAGGAGATGAGATTGTGTACCAACCTTCTGCTTCTGTACCTTTAATATGTTTCTTGATGGTTGTTGTCAAGCCGTTGTGGAAGAGCTGACCTTTACCATCGATAGAGATGTAAGAAATTTTTGAGCCTTCGCCTAATGCATTTATGTTAAGTGTTGCGCTTACTTCAACAGCACCTTTGATAGCACCTGTTGTGTTGACAGTAACAACTGGAAGTTCTGTATATCCACCAGCGCTATAATCGTATGAATCGAATGCGAAATGATTTTCACCTTCTACTTCATTAGCTAAGATGCTTGTAGAACCATTGATAAGGACGTTACCGCAGTTGACAGAAAGAACGTATGAATAGTTGTTACGATCTAAATGATTACCATCCAATGTCATATCTGTTATTGTGAGGTTAGCGTAGTTCTGGATGAGCATTGCGAAAGCTTCACCTGCTGCTTCTGCTACATTCAAAATACCGTTCTTTAAAACGACTGTGTTGTCTTTCAAAATTTGGAAACCTTGAGTTTTTGTTCCGTTAGAACCTACGGCTGGTTCTACAAATGTGTATTCTTTACCGTTAAAATCTATTGTAAGAGATTTGTTGATTACTACACCTGAGCCTTCAGCGTTTTTTATCAATTTAACAGTTTCACCAGCATTTGCAGCATTAATAGCTGCTTCGAGAGTTGAGTAATAATAATCATCTATTTGAGCGACAGAAGCTTGGGTTGGAAGAAGATTTTCAAGACCATTTTCCTCAGTATAAACAGCATAATAGCTATTAGGTGTTATACCTTCAACCAAATAGTAAGCAGGTGTATGCTCTTCTACAGGATTTGCTCCATTCCAATAGTTTTTATCGATAGATACATTTTCAGTATTACCAGTAATCTTAACGAATTCTTCTGGAGCATTATCATGAATCATAGCATTGTTTTCAATTGTCATAGCTCTTGGTTCTACACCTGTTGCTATTCTTATTGCACGACCTTCTGTTGCATTATAAGCCCAGTTTTCCAATACGTTATTTGTTATGATATATGTGCCGTTTTCAGCTTCTGTGTAAGCAGTTCCATGTTGGAATGTGATAGCGTTGTTACCTGTATTTTTTATAGAGTTACCTATAATTGTAGCGTTAACAGGGTTGCGTAAATTGATACCAGCTCCTGCTACATCTTCTATTTCACAATTTTCAACAATTATTGATGATGTGAACTCATCAGCTGCGACATAGATACCATTACCTTCAGTTATGTTCTTAAATGTACATTCATTGATTGTAACAGATTTAAAATCACTAATCGTAATACCATTAACTGAGAAATTAACATTTTTAACTGTGATTTCGCTATTATCAGTATTGTGATCATCTCTACCGAAGGTCCATTTACCTGTAACATTGAAATTACCACCATCTATAGTGAATATCTTGTTGAAAGGTTTTTGATTTTCATTACCAGCTACAATGTTTTCACTATTATGGGTAAGTAATTCAATTACCTGATTGTTTTGAACATTATTGATTGCTTCTTGAAGAGTTTCGTAACCGTTATCGCCAATTCTTGCAACATAATTCATATTGAAGTCGATTGCATCATAATCATAATCTGCAACTTCATAAACATTTTCATTTTTAACAAGAGCGTTAGTTGCTGCATCTTCACCTTGTGAGTTATCGACTATAGCTAATGCCAAATTGACTTGGATGTTAGGATTTGCTGCAAGGATTTCTGGTGTTAAGTAAAGAGCGCACATGAAGTCTTGAACACTTGAACAGATAGTATTATAATTCTGTCCCATACCAACACCGAGCATTACAGGGTAACGTACACCATCTTCAATTGTCATTCCATCTACAGGAACCTTAACCCAACCGAAATCGCCATAGTGACCTGCTAAGTAGCAACCGTCTGCTATGAAGCTTTCGTTTTCAATACCTGTGAAAGTGATAACGAAGTCGCCGTACCAATTAGCGAAAGGACTTGTTGCCATGTCTTCAGCATCTTGGTCAGCGAGGAACTGCATTACAAATGAGAGAGGCATATCGCCATCATCTTCTGTATTTGGATCAAAACTACCATTCCAAATAGAGTAATCTCCAGCAAGAATTGTCATTCTTCCTAAGTTGTTTACTGTTGCTGTAGGTCTTACACCGACAATGAAATTACCATTTAAGTCAGGGAGAGCGGCGTAACCTTCGGCGCAGAAGTTAGTGCCAGCACCTTCAACAGCGTTGTTTTCTGGGTTGAAACCTACGAATGTACCGCCTTTAACTGTGATGTTTGCTTTACCTGCACTGTACATATCATCGATACAGTTCAAATCAAATTCGCCTGGACTTTCAAATGTTCCGCCATTGATAGTTGCAATACCATTGGTTACAGAAATAACAGATGCATCATTGCCGTAGAAGGTGCCGTTTTCAATTACGAGAGTACCAGCATTGCCATCAGTAGTACCTGCTGTTCTGTGGCCAACAATGATGGCATAAACTGCTGCCTCATTAGCAGGAGCAGCATTGATAGTACCGTTACCGGTAATCGTCAAGCCGTCGCATACCCAGAACGCACTCTTTGCAGTTGTGTTATCCCAGTCGTCACTCATTGTAATAGTCTTGTTATTCATGTCAAGGGTAAGCATTCTTGGGTTAGCGGAATTGAAGAAAGTTACCATTCCGTCTAACACGATATCCTTAAGAAGAACAATTGTTTCACCGTCTTTAGCTGCGTTTTCAGCTGCTTGGAGAGATGTGTATTTTGTTTCACCGATTTGAGCTACATTTGGGTCTTCAACAACGCTGTATGTACCGTCACCAGTTTCAACAAAGATGTATCCATCATCTTCTGCGTACCATGCTGAATAATCTGTTGCGAAAGTTCCTCCTGTAATTTCAATAACTGATTGCGTATGGTCATTATCATCTGCATAACTAAATATACCATATACACCATTTATAGTACCACCGCTAACGATAGCTGTGTTAGCTTGCATTGTATTTGTTGCTGCAGCGTTGAGTGCTACGTTGCCATTAATTACGGCATCACCACTAATTTCAAGATCTATTAAGTTTTCAGCACTTTGTCCGTTTGAATATACGTATATAGCTAAGTTGTATGTACTTTCATTAGATTTAAGCTCGCCACCAGAAATATTGATATCCATTGCAGGTTTTGATGGTGAACCAGCGCTGCCTGGAAGTTGAACTTGGAGAGCTCTAGTTCCTTCAATATATCCACCGCTTACATTAACTGTATTTTGTGCTGTTCCGAAGGAAACCATGCGGATTGCGTGTCCATTTAAGTTAAGAACTTTACCACCTTCTATATTAAGTGTTGCTCCTGCATTTGTGTTGATAGCATAGCTGGCATGTGACATTTTTTGTGTTGTGTTTTCAACTATACCTGCTAAGATTGTAAGAGTACCTTCGTTTTGGATAGTAGCGTTATCATAGGTGTAGTTACTGTCTGGATTACCAGTATATTTATAAGTAAGTTTACCATCTTTTGTTTCGGTGTTATCTGTTATAACTAAACTGCCTTTATTAACGATTAAATCATCAGCTTTACTTTCTGCAAAAGTTTTAGATATTGTCTTACCATTCAAATCTAAGGTAATGTTTTTAGTATTATTTAAAGGCTCATCAACTTCAACATTTGCTAACATTATGATTGTCTCACCGTTTTCAACAGCTCCGAATGCACCAGCAAGGGTTGGATATCCTTGGCCTCCAACTATTTGAGCTACAGAACCTTCTTCAACAACGCCGTATGTGCCGTCACCAGTTTCAACTAATTCATAACCTTCAGCGCAGAAGTCTGAAACGTTTTCTGTGAAAGTACCGCCAGTGATAGACATTTCATCTGTACCTGCAATAATCTTACCTTTGATGAAAGCACCAGAAATTGTAGCTTCAACATTTTGAGCTTCGTATGTGTCAGTATCGAATTGGATAGCACCACGATTTGCATCGCTATTTTCTATTGTACCGCCAGTAACAACCAATTCTCCTTGCTTCTCATTAGCACCTGTACATTTTTGTCCCCAAACACCTCTGCTTTGTCCATAAATGTATCCACCATAAACATACATATAACTGATGTCGTTTCCTGGATTTCCATTTGCAGCAGGATTTTCCATTCTCATACGAACACCGATATATGTTTCACTTATGATTTCACCACCTTTGACATAGAGATAAGCTGGTCCGAAGCTGTTTGCGCTATTGCAGATAGTGATAGCCATATCAGTACCGCCTTTATGGACATATTTACCACCGTTAATTGTAAGCACACCACCTCTGTTCAATACAATTGTTGATTGAGCATTCCAATCGCGATCTTTTGTAGCTGTCAATTCAACGACTGCTGAACCTTGACTATCATTCAATGTTAACTCACCATAGTTCGAGAATAACAAGAAGTTACCATTTGAATTTTCAGTTGCAGTTATTTTCTTACCATTTAAGTCGATAGTAATCTTATCATCTTCATTGACCTTAAAGTATCCGTAAGCGCTATTACTATGGTCAGTTTCAATTACAATATCATTGATAATTGTTACAGTTTGACCTTCTGTTGCAGCGTCGATAGCGCTTTGGAGTGTTGCGTAAGTAACATCTCCTATTTTAGCAACTGCCTCGCTAACACCACGGCTGTTATCACCAATTTGAAACTGTGTATCCATCTTTGCATTGTCTTGCAAAGATGCAATATTGTCCCAGTCGTAGTTAGCGCCGGTTTGATGTCCGAACAAAAACGGACTCGACATCATCATTAAAAATGTCAGAATAAATGTTTTAAATTTCATAATATAATTTTTAAGTTATTAATATTCAACTAAACACATGCCCTAAGCTGTGAATGATAATAATAAGTAAATATATCTGATTGAAAATCAATGTTATTTAATGTTCTCTCACTAACATCCCTGCTCGCAGAAACATTAGAAAAACAAATAGTACAGGCTCTAACACCAGATAAGTTTTTATCAAACTTACTGGATAATACATTGCTTGAAAATATATTGCTGATGATATTCTTGCTATCGGTATCAGGCGATACCAAATATGAAAACTGTTTGTTGTAAAATGTTAATTTTTCAATTTTTCGAAACTCAAAATACCCCCCCCCGTTAAGGCTAACAGGTTGATAATCAATAATATAAGGATGTATTTGCTTTTCATATTATTAGTTTTCTGTCTAAAATTTTAATCTAAATTAACACTAAACACTACGTTTTCGGGCTGCAAAATTACAAACTTTTTTTAACATGAAGATTTTTTTTTTAATTTTTTTTAACATTTTTGTGAAAATTGTAAAAATAACTATAAAACACTTTTGTTTTACAACATTTGAATGAAATTCAATAAAATCATTATCTTTGCACCTCAAAATATGCTTTTATGAAAAATAAATTCGTCTCTCTAAGTGCAGTAATTCTCTCATTATCAATGATATTATCAGGCTGTAATAATATGAATTATAAGGACGATTTGACTGCTAATAATGAAATGACAGTTGAGAATAATATTATTATTGGTGAAAATAACTTTTGTATTGATTCTGCCGTTTGTATGCTTGACGATGATGATACAGAAATTAATCTGAGATCTGTTGATGTTGGAGTTTATTTTGAATTTGATCATCAGGATACTATTCCTTCAGGTGAGTTTGAACTAAGTTTGGATGGATTATATACCGCAGAAGCTATGATTCTTGGAACGGATTTAGATTATGATCTCACAGGTTTATTATCAATTGAATTTATCAACGACAGCTTATGTAGTCTTACTGCTTCTGGAAGTGCTTTTGTCGATAGGGCATCTGTTCCTTACTCTATTAATTATAAAGGTGTAATTTTATTCAAGAAAGATTAGTTAAAAATCATATAAAAAAGAGGGGCTGACCAAGAATCACTTTTTAGTCAGCCCCTTTATTTTGTTTTAACAATTATAATTACTTGATAATCAGTTTTTCAACAGAATATTTGTTGTTTGTTTGGATCATAAAGAAATATACTCCTTTATCTAAACCTTCAACATTGACAGTTGTATTGTTAATGTCGGCTACATTTAGTTTCTTTACGCAACGTCCAATCATATCGATGATGCTGATTTCTGCTTCTCCTCTTAATTCTGTTTGAAGATCAATCATTGTTGATGCTGGATTTGGATAAATGCTGAATGCGTCAGGAATTAATTCAGCGCATGCATCTACAGATGTGTAGAATTCGACCATTGTTGTTTCTCCCCATTCGCCATTAGCGTTGACACCTGTTGAGATAGCATAATAGTAGATGTTAGGAACTAATTCTATCCATGTCCACTCATCGTATGAATATAACTCATAACCATCGTTACGTATGAGTTCTACTGCTGCTTCTTCTCCTATTTCTTCAAAATATGTCTTCTCAATAAGACCATAGTGGTATGATGCGGTCTCTTCGTTTGGTGTAGCTCTGGTAATGACCTCTGTATCGCTTACATTTTCTACTTCCAAGGCTATAACAGCTACGCCTGTACCTCCAGCTTGTTCTGTCGTTGCTATTGCAGTATTCAACTCGCCATAGTTTCCGTCAGTATCAAGAGGTAATGCATATACTGTATATTCTGTGTTAGGAGTCATGTCTGTCCATGTATGTGTGTATTCTGTTGTTTTTTCGATACCCCATTGTTTAACTAACTCTTCTAATGATAAGCCCATAACGTTAACCCATTGTTCCATCTCAGCAGCTGTGCTTATCATGAGATAATATGAAGCACAGTCGTCATTAGGTGTGAATGTGGCTTCTACTGTTGTAGATGTGACTTCGCCAACAGCGATTTCAACTGCTGGATTTGTAGCAACACCGCACTCATGCTCTTCGATACCGAATGGAGCAAGGGCATTGATAACGGTTTGTGCATTGCTGATAGGCCATATATCATTGATAACGATAGAACGATCAGGTGCTATGAGGATCACAGTTGGATATGCAGGAATTTGGTAGTTACTGCAGATAGTGCCGCCACCTCCTGCTGTTCCAATGGTAGGATATTCTACACCGAACTGATTACACCATGTCTGACATGCTGCGTCGCCGTCGGATGGAGATATTTCCATAAAGAACACCTCATGTTCATTGCATCCTAATGCATGATAGGCTTCAACTACACTAGGAGTGGCTGATTGACATGGTCCACATGTCGTGAAAAAGAAGTCAATAAGTACATATTGACCACCATCTAAGATGTCGAAAAGATGAATTTCTTCACCATGACAATCTGTTGCTGTAAAATCAATAGCTTCTGTTATAGGGCATTGTGCCTTAACACTGATGCTAAAAATAATAGCGATGATAAAAGTTAAAATTTTCTTTATAAATGTAAATATTTGTTAAATAATAATCTGCAAAGGTATAAAAAAAACATAAAACTGACAAATTATTGTAAAAATTAGACCTTAAACTTAATAATTTGTATTTTTGCAAAAAATAGCTTAATTAAAGGCTTAATGATTATGGAAGAAGGTAAACCCCTAAGAAAAAGAGATAAGATAATAAGAGGATTTTCCAAACTTCTTAAGGAAGATAAACTTAAGGTTGTTGCCGAATATATTGAAAATCCAAGCGAATTTGTAGCTCTGTTAAAGAGTTTTTGGTATCAAGACAAAGAGAAACAGAAGCAATTTGATGAGTTTAGTGAGAATACGATTTCTAATTTTCATATTCCATACGGAGTCTCGCCTAATGTAACTATCAATGATAAATCGTACGTTGTTCCAATGGTTATTGAAGAAAGTTCTGTTGTGGCAGCAGCCTCAGCAGCAGCAAAATTCTGGGGCGAGAGAGGTGGCTTTCATGCTGAAGTAATTGATACTCAAAAAGTAGGACAAGTACATTTTTGTTGGAAGGGTAAAAAGGAAATCTTAATAGACTTGATGCCTTCCATAAAGAAGGAATTACTTCTTAATATCTCATCTATAACAGAAAATATGAAGAAACGCGGCGGCGGTATTCTTGATATACAACTTCTGGATTATACAGATAAAATAGATAATTATTATCAACTGCTGGTGACATTTAATACATGTGACTCCATGGGCGCGAATTTCATAAATTCTATTCTGGAGTCGTTCGGACACAGCCTTCAGGACTTCTTTAAACGTCAGGAACAGTTGAATGATGATGAACGAGATGTGGAAATCGTGATGTGTATCTTATCAAACTATACCCCCGAATGTAGAGTTAAAGTATGGGTGGAATGTCCTTTTAATGAATTGGATGGTATTGATAAGTCTCTTGATGGTAAGGCTTTCGCTGAGAAATTTAAAAAAGCTGTCGATATTGCTCACATAGATGTCTATCGTGCTGCTACTCATAACAAAGGTATATATAATGGTATAGATGCTGTGGTGCTGGCAACAGGCAACGATTTCAGAGCTATTGAAGCTGCCGGACACTCTTATGCGGCAAGAAATGGGACTTATGAGAGCTTGTCGGAGGTTGTAATTAATGAGGATATATTTCGCTTTAGCTTAGAAGTCCCAATGTCGTTGGGTACTGTAGGCGGCTTGACCTCACTGCATCCTTTGGCAAATAAATCGCTGGAATTATTGGGATTCCCCTCTGCAAAAGAACTGATGATGATTGCTGCCACAATGGGATTGGCTAATAATTATGCTGCTGTGAAATCATTGATAACTAAAGGAATACAACAAGGTCACATGAAAATGCACCTTGCTAATATCTTAAATAAGCTCGGCGCTACAGAAAAAGAGAAATCCTTGGCGACAGATTATTTTAAAGATAAAATAGTCTCATACTCCGAAGTGGATAAATATCTTAAACAATTGAATGTAAAAACACTCCATTGAAACGTCTTTAAAATCAGAATGTAAAATCTTATATGATGCGGCAATATTTTAAATCTAACGGAAAATTTATGCTGACAGGGGAGTATCTGGTCTTGAAAGGTGCAACAGCTTTGGCTTTGCCCTTGAACCTTGGTCAAGATATGTGTGTGGATACATTAGATGATAATGATGGCAGAATCTATTGGAACGCATCTATAAAATCAACAGACATCGCTCAAAGACATTGGTTCTCTTCAATAATAAATAAAAATGACTTCAGTATTGTCGATACCGACAATAAAGAAATAAGCAAACGATTGTCTGATATTTTATCTGAAATTAAATCGTTGAATGATAATGTTTTTAATGATTCTCATGACTATAGGTTTAGCACAATACTAGATTTCGACCCACATTGGGGACTTGGTAGCAGCTCAACATTGATTAATAATCTTTCTAAATGGGCGCAGATAGATCCTTACAAATTGCTGGAATCAACTTTTAAAGGTTCTGGCTACGATATCGCTTGTGCTGCATCTTTTTCTCCTATTTTCTATAAGATCAAGACTCAGCAGACAAGCCTTAACAGACAAGTTTCTTCCGCCGATTTTAATCCTGATTTTAAAGATATGCTTTATTTCGTTTATCATGGCCATAAACAAAATTCTGCTAAAGAAGTAAAGGCTTTTCTTGGTAAAGATAAGGATTATGAAAATGAAATATCAGCTGTTTCAGAGATAAGTGAATCATTGCCTAAGATAAAGAATATCAGTGATTTCTGCTATTTAATGAAAATGCATGAAGATATAATATCCTCATGTATATCTCATGATAAAATAGGCGATTCTTTTCCCGATTTCGAAGGTCAGCTTAAATCTCTTGGAGCATGGGGCGGCGACTTCTTTATGGCTGCTACAGATTGGGATGAAATAAAGGTAAAATCTTATTTTGAAAATAAAGGTCATAATATTATTTTAAAGTATAAAGATATAATTTGTTGAAAATTAAGGTGGAGACGCATCAATGTTACATTCAATAAAATACATTGACATGTCTCAAAATTGAAAATTGATAATTAATTTACTATAGCTTTTTAATTCTACCCTGAGCAAAAAATGAACAGTTCGCAAATAATAAAACGTAGTCCTTCCAATATCGCCATAGTAAAGTATTGGGGGAAGCATGATAATCAATTACCGAATAATCCTTCTATAAGCTTTACCTTAAGTAATTGTTATACAGAGACTAAACTTGGCTATGAAATAAATGATATAGATAAAGACAATATACATCTTGATTTTTATTTTGAAGGCAAAGAAAATGAAAAATTTAAGACTAAGATAGAAAAGTATCTTCATGATAATGAGGAGTATTTTTCATTCCTGAAAGGTTTAAAACTAAGAATTGAAAGTACTAATTCATTCCCTCATTCTTCTGGAATCGCTTCAAGTGCTTCATCAATGAGTGCTTTGGTGTTATGTCTTTTGGGCATCAAATATAAAGATGCTGAGATTAATCTTCAGGAAGCTTCCTTCCTTTCAAGATTAGCTTCTGGAAGTGCTTCACGTTCAATTTTCCCGACAATGAGTTTGTGGGGTGAAACTCCTTCATTACCAAATAGTTCAGATGAATATGCTGTGTCTATAGCAGATTTGGTAGATCCTGTTTTTAAATCATACCACGATAGTATCTTAATAGTTAGTTCCGAAGAAAAAAGTGTTTCTAGCAGAGTTGGTCATTCTCTGATGAACTCTCATCCTCAGGCTCAAGAACGTTATGCTACAGCGAGAAAAAATACTGAAGACTTGCTGAAGATACTTCAAAGCGGTGATCTGGAAGGCTTTATTAATATTGCAGAGGCTGAAGCTAATCAACTTCACGATCTGATGGCAACATCAACACCTTCTTATACCCTCAAAAAACCTAATACAATAAAAATAATTGAAAAAATTGTACAATTTAGAAAAGATACCTCATTGCCAATATGTTACACACTCGACGCAGGACCTAATGTGCATCTGCTTTATCCAGACTTCTGTGCTCAAGATGTGAAATCGTTTATCAATGATGAGCTGAAGAATCATTGCTTCGAAAATAAATGGATTGAGGATAAAGTTAGCATTTAATAGTTATGGATAATAGAAAATATTTCGGTAAACTGATATTGTTCGGAGAATACTCCATGATTTATGGCTCTGATGCCTTACTTATGCCACTGTGCTCTGTGAGTGCTGAATGGAGTTCTATCATGAACAGACCTTCTGCCAAAGGTATAGAATCTAATAAGAATCTATTTGAATTTTATAATTATCTTCATGATAATGATAAATTTAGGCTCTTAGATCTGCGTCGTTTTGAGATGGAACTAAATGCAGGTCTCTACTTCGACTCATCTATTCCTTTGGGCTACGGTTTGGGAAGCTCAGGTGCTCTGGTAGCTGCTATTTATGAACGTTACAAACTTGTTGAGCTAAACGATACCACAAGACTTCGTACTTTCTTGGCAGAGATGGAATCTTATTTTCATGGTAGCAGTTCTGGTATCGACCCTCTGCAATGTTATTATGGAAAACCCTTCATTCTAAGTCAAAAGTCAACAGACAATGGCAAACAGACAATATTAGATTTTCTAGATAATGATTATATCTCCGATAATATTAGAATATTTTTAATTGACAGTAAAATTAAGAGCGATACCGCTCCTCTGGTCGAGTATTTTAAAAAATTGAGACAAAATGAACTTTATCTTGAACAATTTAATAATGAATATGTTCCTTTAGTAAATAATTGTATTAAATCATTAACGGAAAAGCTTATAGATAAATTTTTTGATAACTTGTCTCAATTATCTTATTTGCAAAGTGTTATGTTAAAACATGCTATTACTGATAATATGAAAGATTTATTTATGGGTGATTTTGAAAATAATCATCTCATGGTTAAGATCTGTGGTTCAGGAGGTGGCGGTTTTTTGCTTGGCTTTAGCGATGATGCAGAAACTACTGCAAATTATCTAAAGAATAACAAATATAATTTTATAAGAATAAAATAATTCTACATTATTATCGTTGATTAAAAAAAATAAACTAAAACAATGAGAAAAAATTTTCTAACATTAGTACTACTATTAATAGGTACTTTCGCTTTCGCTCAAAATGGAATGACGAAATTTGAGCAACTTCCTGCTAACTCACAAGAATTTGTTAACACTTACTTCAAGGACTACAAAGTGATGTATGTATTCATGGAGAAAGAATTTGCTGATACCGAATATAAGCTCCGTTTTGAAGATGGAACAGAAATTGAATTTAATGCAAAAGGTGAATGGAAGAATGTGAGTGGTGAGAGAAACTGTATTCCTACAGCTTATATCTTAAAAGAAATTACAGATTATGTCGCTGCATATCATAAAGATATGTGTATAACAGATGTTGAAAAAGATCATAATCGTATTAAGGTTGAGCTTAACGATCAATTAGAGATTGAATTTAATAGTAAAGGTAAATTTATTTCATACGATGATTGAAATAAATATTTCTGAAAAAAGGCTGCCTGGAAAATGAAACTTACACAGGCAGCCTTTTTGTTTTAATCGTAATAAATTACATTTAATTCTGGTCTGTTTTGCCGTAAAAGCAGTATATCTTTCTTAGGTACTTTTGTCTTAAACGCAGTAAGGTGTCGTAGTGATGGTAGATCTTTGACCGGATACAGACTCTTTACAGCAGTATTAATAATACTCAACTCCTCTAATTTATTAAAATTACTGATAGGTTTTAGATTCTTTACTGATGTTCCTCCAATATTAAGTGTTTTAATATTCTGTAGTTCTGTAATAGGAGTAAGATCGGCGACAGCTGTATTTTCTATATCAAGATGCTCTAATAAAATCATATTTTCTAATGCACTTATATCATCGACAGGATTGCCGCTTATCGACAATGTTCTCATAAATTCCTTGTCTCTCAAAGGACTGAGGTCATATATCTGATTGTTTTTAACTATTAATTTTTCAAGAAAAGCCATTTGGCTTAAAGCTTCAAGGTCTTGAATTACATATATTGGATCTATTACAATTTCTTGAATATCGACAATATCCTGTAATTGCTCTGCAGTAGGGTTGGAATTACAATTAATATGTGCATTGAAAATCTCACGCCATGATGTGCTGATATTGCCCCACCAACGCCTCAAATCATCAGTCTGGTAAATGACTTTAACCTGTCTCTGATGTTTTCTCAGATTAACAACCTCATCACGTGTTACTTGACTTCCTTCAGCCTTGATATTCATTAATTTTGATAATCCATGAAGTGATGCAAGAGATTGTACCTTAGTATTTTCAATGTTTAAGTCTGTCAGTTCTGTGTTATTCTTCAAGACACTTATATCGGAAATTGTGGTGTTGCTGAGATTCAAGTGTTTAAGATTATATAATCCATAAATAGGCGACAGATCAGTGATTTTTGATGATGATAAATCTAAACTTTGAAGATTAGTCATTTTTGCAATCGGTGCTAAATCCAGTACATATTTATCAATGACAAGTTCTTTCATGTTAATTATAGCATGTAATTGTTCTTTGGTAGGATTGAAATTTGCATTGTTTTGTTTTACTAATAGAGATTTCCAGAATGATGGTAAGGATTCCCACCAATTCTCCAAAGTTTCTGTTTCGTTGATGACCAAAGCATTTGTGTTAATTCTCATGAATTCAAATGCTATATCTCTTGTAATTAAAGTGTGATCGCAATAGACTCTATTGAGAGATTTTATGTTGTTCAGTGGTGAAAGATCTGCTATATCGGTATTTGAAAAGTTAATTTCATTTAAATTTTGAAGATTTGCTAATGGTGATAAATCATTTACTTTAGAGCCTTCTATATTCAGAAAATGAAGATTCTCAGCATTTTGAATAGCCGACAGGTCGTTTATAGGAGTGTAACTAATATCCAGATTGTAAATATTAGGTAAATTCTTGAGTGCATCAATAGAATCAATATCTGTTTGAGAAATGTTGAGAATGTTAAGATTTTGACAATCAGATAGGGGAGTGATGTCAAAGACATCTGTGTTGGCAATTGATAATGTATTCAGTTCTGAATATGATGAGACCACAGATATATTGTTGATATAAATATTGTTAGCTATAAAATTTTGAATTCCGTTAGTATATTTCAGATTTGAGATATTTGTTATATTTGTGTTGGAAATATCTAAATAACGGATTTTACTTAGGTTACGAATTGGTGTAATATCGTTGACTTTAGTGCCGGAGCAGTTGAGATATGTTAATTCGGATAGTTCTGAGAGAGGCTCCAGATTATATATGTCCTTGTCGTCTTTCACATTTATTTCTGTGGTATTTGTCATTTCTTTCAACAAAGGAAAAATCTTGTTGATGTCGTAAGGAAAAATGCTATCAGTGATGTTATTAATAGTATCCATTTCCAGAATAAGATTATCTTCCTGAATCTCTTTAACATAAATCATCTCTATAGAGTCGGCTACATATACATGTGTGCCGAAATAATTTTTCCAGCCATCACTCATCTCATTCCACCATTTGCGAAGTTCTTCAGTTTCATTTGGTTTTGTGGTATATAGACTCACGATTCTAAGATCTTTTTTCATTGGGTTGAGGTTGATCTCCATAAAACGTTTTTTTGTGTTGAAGATACTATCACCCTCAATCGTTTTGGCTGTCATGCTACGCATCATAGTGACTTTAAAGAATGTCTCTCCCTGGTAATTTGTCTGTGGTTCAATCTTTTGAATATCATATTTAAAATTCACTTTTTGAAAGAAGAAATCTATATCTTTCAGATAAGCCTGAACATCTTTATTGATGCTTGTCCCGCGATCTTCATCGAGGTCATCTTCGATCTGAACATGTTCGTCTCTGAATATTTTGGTATAACTTTCGCTGAAGATAATATCTTTCTCTTGTGCAGTATTATCAGGATTTCCTATAAAGTTCAATGTTTCCTGGAAATAATTTATCATCTGTTCTACCTGATGTTTGTATTCTTTGATGTCTTTATCTGTCAATGATATTTGTGCATTGAGCATCAATGTAGATAAGAATAAGATTAGAAGCAATGCTATCTTTTTCATTTTATTTCAAATTAGGTTGATAAAACTGTAGAAGTTGTTGTTTTTCTTCTTCTTTTAAGAAGATGAGGTTAGAGATAAGCCAGCCGCTATTATAGCCATCTCTATTAAACCAAGAGACCTCAAAATACCAATTGTCTATTTGGAAGACGTGAAACTTCTCGCTATTTACTTTCTCGAAGACAAGATTACCCTGTTTTATCTCATAGAAGAATATGGAGAGGTAATCTGGTGAGTATGAGTTGGATGCGTAATATTCAATACATTCAGGAGTCTTAAATATCTTATAAATATTCATGAAATCTAATTCGTGACTCATGGGATGCAGGAAATGCTTCTGCTGTTCTGAGATGTCACCTTTAGGGAACATCTTACTGAATTCGGGGAAATACACGTTTGTCAGAACCCATTTAGAACCTAGATTCTCTTTTTCTATAGCAAGTATCATACTTATTTCCACCTCTTCACCTTTCCATTTATATGTGGCAGAGACTTCTGTGTACCATTCGCCGCCAAGGAATTCGAAGTAATTTGAGTCTGCTTTAGTGAGGTCTTCAATGAAGAAATCACGTAATGATCCGCTAGTCCTTTGATTCTCCATATCGAACAAAAGAGGTAGTGTTAGTTTACGATTCTCTTTGTTTCTATATTCTGGTGAATCAGGATGGATTTTCTTTCCATATTGATCTTCCTCATAGTTAAAACGACTGATAAACTGACTCATCTGTTTGGTCATCGTATATAATGCCCTTTCATCTTTCTGAATATCACCTAGATCACTATATGTCTGTGCCTCAGAAATTAATATACAAGATGCAAACAGAAATAAAAAAATATACTTCAAATTCTTTTTCATTTATAAAAATTTAAAAATAGCTCCGAAGAATCTCAGAGCTATTATGTTAATCATCAGTGCGTTGTTTCCTTAACGCGCATATCTCCTAGCAGTACGTCCCAGAAACCAATGAGACGACCTCCTATCTGGGTCTCTTTACGTTTTACATAAACTGTGATGTCTTTCTTGGTTGTATCTTGATATACAAGACGACCTTCTTTGTCATAACCTTTAAATGTTTGGAATATTGTTATAACACCAACGTATGTGCCATCAGGTTGACGTTGTAAATCACTGACATATTCTATGTTATACCAATCGATCTCAACCTTATCGTAGTTAAGGCGCATCAATCTTTCAAGATATTGGCGTACTTTATAATACATTACCTCATTGCTTGCCAATGATGATACACCTATTTCTGCTTCAGGAGCAAAAAGTTCTTCTGCACGGTCTATAACACGATTCGCCTCACTCCATGGTGTGTCTTTGGAACCTATGATCTTAATATACTTACTAAGGTCATGTACTTTCTCAAGTGCAAGACTATCAATAGCTTGTTTGCGTTCAGGACTTAATTCTTGTGCGAAAGCCTGTGTATTTATTGCTACAAAAATCCCAATTAACAATGTCAAAAAACTCTTTTTCATATTTCTCATTTTTTAATTAATTCTAACTCAGTAATCTTGTTATTATTGTCATATTTAATATCATTTATTCTGACATTGACTTCCTTTTTATCTTTAAGATAATTCAGATATTTCTCTATTGTCGTTGGAGCATCGTAATCAATGATGTCGCCTACGTGATAAATTATGATAAGTACTGGGACATCAGGAGATGCGAACTGTTTCAGAACGTTTTTAATTGTTGAGTTGGCACTATTTGCGTCTGGTGCACCTGCTATGATGGCGAAATAATCCTCCAACGATGTTATCGGTTTTGCCTGTTCTTCTAATAAACGTAGTCGTTCTTCTTCCGCTAGACGGGCTGCTTCTGCCACATCATTGGCAATCTTGTCTTTAGCTCTTAAAATCAATGCATTAATCTCTTCGTTCTGTAAATCCATCTGCTCTATCTCAGCGACACGTGCAGCTCGATCCTCCAATGACCATTGTGTAGTGTTTTCTAAAATAGCGTTTAAATCAGTAGTGGCTTGTGCCAATTTTGCTTCATATTCTTGTTTGGCTAATTTCTTCTTACTTGAACAACTTGTTGAACCTCCAATTGTTACAAGAGCAATCATTGTAACGAAAAAAATGTTTTTAATCTTTGAAATCATAACTTTAAAATTAGAATTATACAACGCAAAAATAATCATTTTAAGAACGTAAATCCAATTGTTATTGTATAAAATTTATAAAAATATTATACAAAATGCTGCTGATAAAATTTTTTTAGCGAATTTTGCGAAAATAATGTCACTTTGATGATAAAACACTATAACATACCGATTTTTTTACCAGAACTCGCTTGTCCTTACAGATGTGTTTATTGTAATCAATTTAGTATTACAGGACTGAATGCCTTTGTTAAACCTGAGGATGTTAAAAATATAATTGACAGTCATTTATCTTCCTTCAAAGAAGAAAACAGATTTGTTGAAGTTGCTTTCTTCGGAGGTAATTTCACAGGTCTTCCTATCAAAATGCAGAACGATTATCTCGAGATAGTTCAGCCTTATCTTGATAAGAATCTCATTCACGGAATACGTTGCAGTACGCGTCCCGATTATATCGACCTTAAACGTGTAAGGGAAATAAAATCATACGGAATGCGTAATATCGAACTCGGAGCACAAAGTACCAACGACGATGTCTTGAAACATTGCAAACGTGGACATACTTATAACGATATTGTTGAAGCATCGCAAATAATTCTCTCAGAAGATATTACTTTAGGATTGCAGATGATGATAGGTCTGCCTTCTGATTCTGAAGAGAAAGATTTTCAGACAGCCAAAGACATTGTAGATCTCGGTGCGAAGGAAACTCGTATCTATCCTTGTATCGTAGTGAAAGACACTGAATTAGAAATGATGTATAATTCAGGAGAATATAAAGCACTTTCTATTGAAGAAGCTGTTGTACGTTCTTCTAAATTATATACTTATTTTGCTGAAAATCAGGTGAAAGTACTACGAATCGGACTTCATGCTTCCGATGAATTGGATAACGAAGCCTACGTGGCAGGTCCTTATCATAAGAATTTTGCCGAGATGGTTTTCTCTCGCATCTGGAGAGATAATCTGAAAACCTTAAAACCTGAGAATCTGAGAAGTAAGGACATTATCATCAACGTTCCTGAATCGCAAATTAATCATGCTATTGGATGGAAAGGCGAGAATAAGAAGATGTTGTCGGAAAAGTTTGATGAGGTATTTTTTAAGGTCAACAAGACAACAAGTAGAGACGCGTCAATGACTCCTATAAAATTAACAAACATTGACACGTCTCAACAACTAAATGAATTCTATTTTACCATCACTTTAAAAGAAGATTTGCCGACGATAATAGCTGACTCTAAGATGCCTGAGGAAGCGAAAAAGAATCTTAAAAAAATAGGTAACGTACTTTTTATCAACCCTACTTCAATAACTTACGATTCAATATCATCGCATCCTGACATTTTCTTTTTCCAAAAAGATGATGCTTTGATTTATGCACCTAATGCTCCGAAAAAGATTGTCAAGGAATTGAAGAAGAGAAAGATAAATCTTATCGAAGGCGAGAAAGAAGTAGGGAAGAAATATCCGGATACGGTTCCATATAATGCAGTCGGAATCGGAAATTTATTGATACATAGTTTGAAATATACCGATGCTAAAATTTTATCATCTTATAAAAATCATATCCATGTAAATCAAGGATATACGCGATGTAACCTTTTGGCTTTGAACGAGAATTGTTTCATAACATCTGATATTGGCATTTTCAATGCCGTCAACGGACAACAGACAACGGACAACAGACTTTGTTCTCACGAATCTCTTGTGGAGACGTACGGACGTACGTCTGAATACATATCCGTTCTTTACATCGACCCGAAGCAGATTAACTTAGAAGGTCAGAAAAACGGATTTTTCCCCGGTTGCTGCGGAGTATGGAAGAACAATCTTATCGTTTGCGGTAGCACGAAATATTTAAAAGAAAAAGAAGAATTAGACCAATTCCTTCAAGACAACAATTTTAATCTCATAGAGTTATATGATGGAGAATTGATTGATGTGGGAAGCGTTTTTTTCAATTGAGAATTGAAAGTTGAAATTTGAAAATTTGCGACTTGCATCTTACAATTTTTAAAAAAAATGCGACTTGTATCTTACAATTTTAAAAATATCTTTATAATGTATTATAAATCAAGTGTTTTTCCAACTAAAGTTTGTAATTTAAAGATAAGTCTTTAATCAATGACCAAAGACTTATCTATAAAACGAGTTACGGTTTAGTTACAGGAACTTGAATAATGGTAAGCCATTTGCTCGTATCGTCTTGATTCCAGATACCATCTATATAGTTGGCTCTTGGTTCTCCAGCAATCTCATAACCGAGTTTTGCAATTTCTTCAAAAAGTTCCAAATAACTTTCGCGAAGTAAAGAATAAGGTCCGTAGACTTTCTTACAGATTGCGGTCTGTACCTCAGGAAGTTTCTTGAATTTCACTATGTCAGAATCAGTTCCCATCTCGGTCACTCTTTCACAATACTCGATTTCAAAATCTGTTTCCTTATATTCTCCGGATAGTTCGGTAGTGAAGCAATAACCAGGTTCAGGACATTTGCAAGCGAGTCGCGCCATTTCAGGGCCGACAATGTTCACAAGATGTGTTCCCAATTCGTCATAACACTTAAGAGTCGTTCTGTTGTATGCCACAATAATTTCAGGCAATGAATCGAAAAAAATGCTTTCCATAGTTTTAATTTTTTTAATTTTCTTTTGCTCGGAAAGATAATTCTTCAGATGAAGTTGACGCTGTTTCAGATATGCGATTTGTTGTTTGCACTCATCAATCTTAATCTTAATTGCCTCAATATCAGGAATAGGATTTTCGTCGTCATACAATTCCCGAATCTCAGTCAAACTAAAACCAAGATCTTTGAGTTTCAGTATCGCTATCAGTTTCTGCAGATTTGCCGTACAATAATAACGATATCCCGTCCATCTGTCGATAATATCTGGTTCTAACAAACCGATTTCTTCATAGTGTCTGAGAGTCCTCACCGTCACCCTTGCGAGTTTGCTTATCTCTCCGATTTTGTACTTAATTATTTTAACCATATCCGCTGCGCTTTGGATTTCGGTGCAAAGATATATCATGACCTTAGGTACGAGTCAAGAAAAATCTTGATTTATTTCTGATTTTACTAAAATAACTCCTCATTGCTCAAAGCTCATTGCCAAAAAAATCTGTTGTCCGTTGACTGTTGTCCGTTGTCTTTTAGTATCTTTGCGACAAACATTTCCTTATGAAAAAAATTGAGCTTTTATCGCCGGCGAAGAATTTGGAAGTTGGTATTGCTGCTATCAACCATGGTGCTGATGCTGTGTATATTGGAGGACCGAGTTTCGGGGCGAGAGAGAAAGTCGGGAATAGCATTGAAGACATTGAAACTCTTTGCAGACACGCGGCTCTCTTTGACGCTAAAGTATATGTCACGATGAACACATTGCTGTTCGACAGCGAGTTGGAAGAAGCTCGCAAGATAGCATACGACTGCTGGAACGCCGGTGTCGATGCGCTCATAGTTCAAGATATGGCGTTGTTGAATATGGATATGCAGCCTATCGCCTTGCACGCTTCGACTCAATGTCATAATATTGATGCGGAGAAGGTTAAGTTCTTGGAAGACGTAGGTTTTTCTCAAGTCGTTTTGGCGAGAGAATTAAGCATCGAGCAGATAAAGGAAATCCGTTCAAGAACTACAGTTCCGTTGGAATATTTCGTTCACGGCGCGTTGTGCGTCTCGTATAGCGGACAATGTTATTTAAGCCACGTCATCGGCGGACGTTCCGCCAACAGAGGAGCCTGCGCTCAGCCTTGCCGTCTCGCATGGAATCTCGAAAATGCAGAAGGCAAACGATTGGTTTCCAACAGGCATCTTCTTTCATTGAGAGATTTGAATGACAGCAAAAACATAGAAGAACTCATCGATGCCGGAATCACTTCTTTCAAAATTGAAGGCAGACTGAAAGACATCGATTATGTTAAAAACGTCACCGCTTTTTATAGAAAGACGATTGACGAAATCATTGAAGGTCGCGACGATTTATGCAGAAGCTCTCGCGGTGAAAGCAATCCTTCTTTCTATCCGAATCCGGAGAAATCGTTTTCAAGAGGTTTCACCGATTATTTTATTCACGGTCGCCAGAAATATATTGACGCTCCTTATTCGCCTAAGTCGATGGGAGAATATCTCGGAACAATAGAAAAAGTCAAGAATAAGTCGGTGACTATCAGGACAGGGAAAACGCTTCATAATGGCGACGGACTTTGTTTCTTAGACAGAGAGAATAATCTTTTAGGATTTAATGTAAATGCCGTCAGTAGAGACGCGTCAATGTTACCTACAATAAAACACATTGACACGTCTAAAAATCGACAAATTCAACGTCAGACGGTTACAAGCAATACCGACATTTCGATGATGACGAGATTTAAGATTGAGGGAAGCAAGATTTTCAGAAATTCGGATTTGGTATGGCAGAAAGAAGTCGAGAAATCGCAAGGTAACAGAAAGATTAAAATCGACTTGAGATTTACCGATACAGAAGACGGATTTGCTTTGTCGGCAAAATTACATAATGAAGATTCAGAATATGTTACGACGAATATTTCGATAGAAAAAGAAATCGCCAACAATGCAGAAAAGGCGTTAGAAAATATTAAGAATAAAATATCGCAATGGGGCGACACGGAATTTTCGGTGGCAAAAATTGAAATATTTTTTGACAACAGACAACAGACAACGGCCTATTTCATTCGCACATCGGTTCTTGGCGAGATGAAGAAAGATTTGGTGGAGAAATTGAAATCATATCTCATTGATAAACATCGTAATGAAAGAGAGACATTTGTAAAACCAAAAACAAATGCGATTTATCCTAAAGAAAGTCTCTCTTATCTCGGCAATGTCATCAACAATAAATCGAGAGAGTTTTATGAACTTCATGGCGTTATAGATGTTGAAGATGGATTGGAAAAACTCAAATCTAATGACGAGCTTGTTGTAATGACGACAAAACATTGTATTCGTTACGCTAACAATATATGTAGCAAAGAAATCGGGAAACCGGCGACATCGTTATATTTGGTCAACGACAAAGGACGTTTCCGTCTCGACTTCGATTGCAGAAATTGTTGCATGAAAGTGATTAAAGAGAAATAAAAATCATTATTTTTGTAAGTCAAATTTTGAAATAATAAAAAAAGATATAAATATGTACAGAACACATACTTGCGGTGAACTTCGTCTTGCAGATGCGGGAAAAGAAGTCGTTTTAAGCGGTTGGGTGCAACGCGTTCGCGACAAAGGCACTCTCATTTGGATTGACATTCGTGACAGATACGGATTGACACAGCTCTTCTTACAAGAAGGCGTCACATCTGCAGAAGTGATAGAGAAAGCTCGTACCTTAGGACGTGAGTTCGTCATTCAAGCCAAAGGTAAAGTCATTGAAAGAGAATCGAAAAACCCTAACATCCCTACAGGTGAAATCGAGTTGCAACTCACAGAACTGAACATCTTGAATGCAAGTAAGACTCCGCCTTTCACTATCGAAGACAAATCAGACGGCGGCGACGACCTCCGTATGAAATATCGTTACTTAGACTTACGTCGTAATCCTTTGAAGAACAATCTCATCTTACGTCATAACGTAGCAATCGAGACAAGAAGCTATTTGTCGGAACAAGGATTTATCGAGATAGAAACACCTTGTCTAATTAAATCGACACCTGAAGGAGCACGCGACTTCGTCGTTCCATCACGTATGAATCCGGGTGAGTTCTACGCACTTCCACAGTCGCCACAACAATTTAAGCAATTATTGATGGTAGCAGGTTTCGACAAATATTTCCAAATAGTACGCTGTTTCCGCGACGAAGACCTTCGTGCCGACCGTCAACCAGAGTTCACACAGATAGACTGCGAGATGTCGTTCGTAGAACAAGAAGACGTCTTGAACACATTTGAAGGCTTGACGAAACATCTCTTCAAGAAAGTCAAAGGCTTGGAATTCGATAAATTCCCACGCATGACATGGCACGACGCGATGAAATATTACGGCAGCGACAAGCCAGACATCCGCTTCGACATGAAATTCGTCGAACTCACAGATTTAGCACAAGGCAAAGGATTCCCGGTATTCGACGACGCTGAGTTAGTCGTTGCTATCAACGCTAAAGGCTGCGCTTCATACACACGTAAGCAAATCGACGCATTGACAGACTTCGTCAAGAGACCACAAGTCGGAGCTAAAGGTTTGGTTTATGTAAAATATAACGAAGACGGCAGCATTAAGTCATCAGTCGATAAGTTCTATACACCAGAAGATTTGAAGACATGGTTAGACCGTTGCGGCGCAGTAGCAGGCGATATGTTGTTAATTCTCTGCGGTAAAGCGATGGAGACAAGAGAACAGATGAATTGCCTACGTCTCGAGATGGGCAACCAACTCGGACTTCGTAACCCAGACGATTACAAACCATTATGGGTCATCGACTTCCCACTCTTGGAATGGGACGAAGAGACACAAAGATATTACGCAAAACATCACCCATTCACAGCACCTAAGCCGGAAGACGAATATCTTTTGGACGAAGATCCAAGCAGATGGGCTGAGATCAGAGCCAATGCTTACGACATCGTATTGAACGGCGTTGAAATCGGCGGCGGTTCAGTACGTATCTTCAACAGAGACTTACAAAACAAGATGTTCCGCACTTTAGGCTTCACCGATGAAAGCGCACAAGCACAATTCGGTTTCTTGATGAACGCCTTCGAATACGGCGCACCACCACACGCAGGTCTCGCCTTCGGCTTCGACAGACTCTGCTCATTGTTCGGCGGTCAGGAAAGCATCCGCGACTTCATCGCATTCCCTAAGAACAATCAAGGTCGCGACGTGATGACAGAATCACCATCAACAATCGCTGACGCACAATTAGAAGAATTACAGATAAAATTAGATTTGAGGGGCGAATGAAACGAGTATTAGTATTGACAGGCGGTGGCGACTGTCCGGGATTAAACGCCGTGATAAGAGCCATCGTGAAAAGAGCCTCGCAGGAGAAAGACTGGGAAGTACTTGGCAGCATACAAGCATTCAACGGAGTGTTGTGGGAACCATCGGAGATAGTGAGACTCACACCAGAGAGTGTGAGAGGAATACATTTCAGAGGCGGAACAATCTTAGAGACAACCAACAAAGGAGGCCCGTTCTCTTGGCCTGTAAAAAATAACGACGGCACTTGGACGACAGTAGATCGCTCCGATGAGATGATAAAGAAACTTCAATATATGGGAATCGATTGCGTCATCAATATCGGCGGTGACGGCTCGCAGAGAATCTCCAAGAAGTTATACGACAAAGGTTTAAATATCATCGGAGTTCCAAAAACTATCGACAACGACTTATCTATGACTGACAGCACTTTCGGTTATCAGACCGCCGTCGAGATAGCTACTGAGGCGGTGGATAAGTTAGTCACGACGGCAGCAAGTCACAACCGCGTCTTTGTTTTAGAAGTGATGGGACGCGACGCCGGATGGATTGCATTGAACGCAGCCGTTGCTGGCGGAGCGGAAGTCTGCTTACTCCCAGAATTTCCTTACGACATAGAAAAGGTAAAAGAAAGATTAGAAAGCCGTTTCGTTCACGACAGAGGTTTTGCCGTCGTTGTAATATCAGAAGGTGCTAAACCTAAAGACGGACAGCAGGTGTTTGAAGTCAGCAAGGAGGTTGGTTACGAAAACGTGAAATTAGGTGGCATCGGACAGAAATTCATCGAGCAGATGAAAGCCGCAGGTTTCAAGCACGATATGCGTGAGACTACATTAGGTCACCTGCAGAGAGGCGGAGTGCCGATTGCTTACGACAGAGTTTTGGCTTCGCAATTCGGTGTCAAGGCGTTTGAAATGGTATTGAATCAAGAATATGGAAAGATGGTAGCATACCGTCACCCGAATATCATCTCAGTACCATTAGAAGACGCTGTCGCCAAGATGAATCTCGTTACAGAAGACCACGACTTAGTCAGAACAGCGAAAGGATTAGGAATTTCGTTGGGAATTTGAGGTAAATTATAATTATGCATTATGAATTACAAGATATTCATTCTGTTCGCGTCCTGTTTTAGGAATACGAATATCATGATGCTGAACATCAATAGACTTGATCCTCCGTAACTTAGAAATGGCAATGGTATTCCTATGACGGGCATCAGACCTATAGTCATCCCTATATTTACAACGAAGTGGAAAAAGAATATTGATGCTATTCCGTATCCGTATATTCTACTGAAAGATGATCGTTGTCTTTCAGCTAAGATAATAATTCTTACCATGAAAGCCAGATACAGCATAAGTAAAATGAAAGATCCAATGAATCCGTGTTCTTCGCCAACGGTACAGAAAATGAAATCGGTATGCTGTTCAGGGACAAAGTTATATTTAGTCATGGTGCCTTGAAGGTGACCTTTACCAGTGAAACCTCCTGATCCTATTGCGATTTTTGATTGATGCAGGTTGTATCCAACGCCGTGAATGTCTTTTTCAATACCCAAAATAATATTGATACGCGTTCTTTGGTGTTGTTTTAATATCTTATAAAAGGCAAAATCGACGGATAATATAAATATGGAAGACATAATAAACACTATTATTATTTTCCATATATTAGCTTTAGACTTTTCCATGAGGATAAATAATAATATGAATATTACGGTAAGACCTATCAATACGTACCATTTAGAGAAAAAAAGTGTTAATAAAAAGAGAATAACAGCGAACGCTCCGAAGAGTAGTACTTTGCCAGACATGCCCTCTCGATAAAACACAAGAATAAAAGATAGAAACACTAAAGATGATCCTGCATCGCCTTGTTTGAGTATCAATAAGACAGGCAGTAGTACTATCCCGTATGCTAGTAATTGTGTTTTTATCTTCCCGAAGTCTGTTTTGATATTACCTAAGTAATGAGCTATAGCCAATGCTGTTGCGAATTTAGCCAGCTCTGAAGGCTGGAAAGAGAAACCTCCTATTTGTATCCATGATGTTGATCCACTTATAGTTGATCCTATCAGGAGTACTAATATTAGCATAAAAATAGCAAATGCATATATGATGTATGCGAAAGCATTGAAAAATTTAGCGTCTATAAGTAGTATTATAAGACCAATGACAAGGCTGGCTCCAGCGAAAAGTATTTGTTTCCCATAGCATTGTGACAGATCGAAGATGCTTGGATGTTGTTCGTTGAAAGCAGCGGCATAAATTGACATTATCCCTATGAATACAAGGGCGAAGTACATTAGCAGCAGCCACCAGTCGATCTTTCCGATTATGTTATTTCTTGTTGTCATTTTTTAGTTTAAAGTTTAAGGTTTAAAGTTTAAAGTAGTTTTAAAGTTGAATGTTCTTAAGTTTTATAGTTTATCAAAAATTAACCTTAAACCTTAAGCATTAAACCTTAAACCAGATTTTCAATTCTCAATAAATCGTTTTTCTTTTTTAGTATCTTTAATATAACCTCTTAAATACTTCTCTATCATGAGACTTGCTATAGGAGCGGCCCATTGTGATCCGAATCCCGCATTCTCTACAACTACGGCAACTGCTATCTTAGGATTATCAGCAGGGGCGAATCCCATAAACAAAGAATGGTCATCACCATGAGGATTTTCTGCGGTGCCGGTCTTGCCAGCAATCTTGATACTATCTATTTTTGAATATCGTGCTGTGCCACTTTCACCTTCAAAGACACGGCACATCCCGATCTTTACATCTTCAAAATATTTCCTTTTAATGTCAACAGATCTCCTCGTTGTCATTGTAGAGTCGATAGGCGTTCCGTCATCGAAAGATTTTATCAGATGAGGGGGATAATAATATCCTTTATTGGCAATGACAGCAGCCATATTAGCAAGTTGAAGTGGAGTGACTAAAATCTCTCCCTGACCTATACTCAATGATCTTACTGTCATAGAATTCCATACACCTCTATACATTTTATCGTAAAATTCTGCAGTAGGAATATTGCCGGATACTTCAGACGGAATATCTGTCTTATATGTATTCCCTAAACCAAAACTAATGACATTATTGTACCAGTAATTGTATGCTTCTTTAGATGAAGCAAAACGAGGCATACTAAACATCTGTTTGAAAACTTTCCAGAAATAAGGATTACATGAGTTCTCTATAGCTTCATAGATGTCAAGTGGTGAACTATGATTATGTGTACATCTAATAGGTTGGCTTTCAGGTCCTTCACATGATATTAAGGAGTTAGGATGCACAGCTCCGCTTTGTAGTGTTATCAGGGCATTAATCATTTTAAAAGTTGATCCAGGTGGATATATTCCGCTTGTAGCTCTGTTTATGAGAGGTTTCAGACTATCATTTAGCAAGCGTCGATAGTTGTCTCCACGTACCCTACCTACTAATTCATTAGGATCATAAGAAGGACTTGATATCAAAGCCAATACCTCACCCGATGAAGGTTCTATCGCTACAATGGAGCCTGTTTTGTTTTTCATCAGAGCCTCTCCATAAAGCTGAAGTTCGGCATCAAGACCGAGAAAGATGTCTTTGCCTGCAATAGGAAGAGTATCGAACTTACCCTCCTCGAAACTTTCTTTTTCTCTGTTATGAACATCTACAACGATGATTTTCAATCCTTTCTCACCCCTTAGTTCGTTCTCATAAAAACTCTCTATGCCTGACTTGCCGATATAATCTCCTGATTTATAATATGTATCTTTTTCTAAATCTTTTTTATCAACTTCACCGATATTGCCAAGAGTGTGTGCAGCAATTGGATATGGATACTTTCTTGCAGAACGTGTCTGAAAATAAAATCCATTAAATTGATGAAGACTCTCTGCTATTTTTCCATATTCTTCTTTGGTAAACTGTGTCATAAAAGCAGATGGACTGAAGGATGAATATTTTCTGGCTTTTCTTATCTTTTCAATATACGATTCTTTGCTGATATTCAATATATTGCATAAAGCAGTGGTGTCAATGTTCTTTACTTGACGAGGTATGACCATCAAATCGTATATGGCTTCATTATAAACAAGAAGATTTCCGTTTCTGTCGAATATCTTTCCTCTCGCCGGATATTGTGTTATGTATCGTAAGGTGTTGTTGTCAGAAGAACGTTTATATGAATTGTCCAATACCTGAATCATGAATAATTTTACCAATAAGATCAAAGTGGCAATAGCAAAAATAGCTATTACTACAAATCTTCTCGACGAATAATTTATCTTATTATTAATCATGATCAGACCAAATTGCAGTATGAAAAATTGGATAACAAAATTACAAAAAAAAGACATATTTACTTGTGTTATCATGAAAAAAGTTTATATATTTGCAAATGAATAAAATAAGGGAAATGCGCATTTTTTTGAAGGTATTATTTTTAGTTGTCGTGTTTGTTTCATGTTCAAAACATCAGGATTTTGTTGTTATTAACAAGAGTTTTGACAATGAAGAATGGGAGCGTTTTGAATATTTAAATGGAAAAATTGAAATTGCAGACGCTGCTTCCAAGTATGATATTGTTATGGAAGTCGTTGTCTCTGATACATATCCTAGTTATTATGAGAACCATCAGAAAGATGGTGATTTGCCGTTTAACATGACAATAATTAATCCGGATAATAGTGGTTCTCGTTCTAGAGATTATAATTTCAAACTGAAAGACAAAGAAGGTAATTGGAAATCTGACAAAAGGAACGGATATTATACGTTTCGTTTACCTGTCATCAGCGAAATGACATTTAGTGATGATGGTGTTTATGAGGTTAAAATCGAAAATAAATATCATAGAGATCCATTAGCCGGTATTAAAAGCTTAAAGATAGAGTGTGTAAGTTTAAAATAAGTAATTTTAACGTCATGAGAAAAATAGTTTTATTGTTCTGTGTGTTGTCGATAGTGGCAGTTTCAAGTTTTACATCATGTGTTTCCATGAAGAAAATATTATATCTTCAGGATGAGAGCATGTTGAACGATAGTGTATTTATGTCGATAGAATACCCAAATGAACGTTCATTTAATTATAAAGTTCAGCCTGGTGATAATTTGTACATAAGAATTTCTAGTCTTGATGAGAAATTTGCAGCATATTTCAACCTCATGAATCAGGGTGCTTATATGAACACCAGTACTCAATATAGCAGTGGTAATGCCAGCATTTACCTTAACGGATATACGGTAGGTGATGATGGAAATATTGAGATTCCCTTTGCAGGAAAAGTGTTTGTAAAAGATCTTACCGTTGATGAGATACAGTACAAGATTCAAGAAATCATGGGAGAATATCTCCGTCAGACAGTGGTTTACGTCAAGCTTGGAGTTTTCAACTTGACAATACTTGGTGAAGTAGCCCGTCCAGGACAATACCAGATATATCAATCTGACATTAATTTGTTCCAAGCTCTGGCTTTGGCTGGTAATGCAACAGATTATGCCAATAAATCTAATATCAAAATCATCCACCAAACACCTAAAGGATCTCAAATCGTTAAGGTTAATATGAATGATGCAGATATTTTATCATCTCCTGATTATTATCTGAAACCAAACGACATCATCTATGTAGAACCATTGAAGATGAAACAATATGGTTTCACCAGCGTACCATACGGTACAATCATCTCAGCCATGTCGCTGTTGGTTACATGTCTGACATTCGTTATAGTTTATATGCAATAATTCTGAAAATAATTTTTTATATGGATAATACAGAATTTCAAAACAAACCTCAGTATCAAGAAGAAGAAGTCCTTGATCTGAAAAATATCATTGTAAAAGTTCTTAGTTATTGGTATTTATTTGTCGCAGGCGTTCTTATCGCTTTAGTGATCGGTTTTATTTATAACAGATACACTCCAAGTGTATATCAGGTGTCGGCATCAGTATATGTAAAGGAGGATAAAATGACCATCGACCCTACATCTATGATGACGGGCTTGACATTTAAATCTAATATCAATATTGATAATGAAATTGGAATATTACAATCGTTTACATTAAAAGAAAGAGCTATAAAAGAGTTAGAGTTCTTTAACGTTTCTTATTATTTGACTGGTCGTGTGGCGACACGTGAGATTTATAAAGAAACTCCTTTTAATGTCGAGATAGATTACGATACATTACAGACTGTCGGTATCAAATATAGAATAGATTTCATCGATCAGGAAAGTTATGTGTTGACAACACAAGAAGGTCGCCGCGGTGTTTATGATTATTCTAAAGATATTAATGTCGGACCTATTGAAGTAATGGAGACCAGCAATATCTACAAATTTGGAGAATGGGTTGACAACGGTTATAACAGATTCCGTGTCGTTCTCAATAGCAATTATACTCCTATTGATGAAACTGATGAGGAAGCTAAAGAAAAAAGCAAATACATGAAATATAGCTTCATCATCAATAGTAGATTAGCTCTTATATCTCAGTTTAGCAGCCTGTCTATTGCTCAAAGTACAAAAATGTCTTCTATTTTGAATATGTCTATTCAAGGTCAGAATCCTCAGAAGATAACAGATTATCTTAACAAGTTGTTGGAAGAATATATGGAAAGAAACTTGGAGCAAAAGAATCTTGTTTCTGAAAATACAGTGAAGTTTATTGATTTACAACTGGTTGGTATTGAAGAGGCTTTGAATGAAGCTGAGTTGGATTTACAAAAATTCCAGGAAGGTAATGAATTTATGGATTTGAGTACTCAGTCCAGAACGGCTTATGGTCATCTTAAAGAAGTTGAGAAACGTAAAGCAGAACTTGAACTTAGTATCAAATATTATGAAAACCTTTTAGATTATATCAAAAAGAATATTGATGATGTCGATAAATTAGTTGTGCCAAGTGCTATGGGTATTCAAGACCAGATTCTTAACAAACTTGTTCTTGATTTGATCGCATTATCATCTGAAAAAGCAAGATTGTTGACAACATCTGCAGAGAAAAACCCTGTCGTTCTAAATATCGACGAGCTAATTTTCCAAACAAAGAAACGTTTGTTGGAAAATATCGAAAATATGATTAACAATACTAATGTCACAATAGATGAGTTAACTCGTCAGATTCAAGAATATGAAGCTCAAATCAATGAATTGCCTACAACACAACGTATGTATTTGGGCTATGAACGTAAATTCTCTCTTAATGATGAACTTTATAAGTTTTTGATGCAGAAACGTGCTGAGGCTCAGATTGTTATGGCAAGCAATAGCCCTGATAACAGTGTTATCGATGCCGCTAGAGTGTCTAGAGCCAGAAAGGTAGCACCTAGAAGCATGATGATATATTTGGTATGTATGGTTATGGGTTGTGCTATCCCTGCAGCATTCATATTCCTAAAGGAAATCTTAAATACTAAGATACTTGAAAGAAGTGATATTGAAAAGATTACCAAAATACCTATTATCGGTCAAATACCTTATACCAGTCCTGCTGAGGCTAAGTCGAGTTCAACATTAGTAATTGATTCTCCTAAATCTCCTGTATCTGAAGCCTTTAGATCTATCAGAACTAATATTGAATATATTGTCCAAGGTAAGGATAAATGTGTGTTTTCTGTCATAGCCGACTCTCCTCATATTGGTAAGACATATATTTCCATCAATATGGCATCTATCTATGCCATGTATGGTAAGAAAACTGTTTTAGTAGGTATGGACCTTAGAAAGCCTCGTCTATATCAAGAGTTCAACTTGTCAAATAAGCTTGGCGTAAGTTCATATTTAGCAGGTAAAGCATCTATAAGTGAGATCGTTCAACATTCTGGTAAACTGCCTACTCTTGATATTATTACAGCAGGTCCTGTTCCACCAAATCCAGCAGAACTTATCGCTTCTGACCGTTGTACCGAGTTCTTCAATCAATTAAAAGAGATCTATGATTACATTATTATCGATACTCCTCCTCTCATGTGGGTTACAGATGCTCTCCTTTTGATGAAGCATGTTGATACCTCTATATATGTTGTCCGTCAGAATGAAACTAATAAGAAAGCCTTCGAAACTGTTATCAAAGACTTGGAAAATCGTAAATGTAACATAAGTTTGGTAGTAAACGGTATCAACTATAAAGGATTATATGGCTATCGTTACAGCTATGGTTATGGCGGTTATGGCTATGGTTATGGCTATGGATACGGTTATGGTAAAGGTTATGGCTATGGTAGTGGTTATTATGACGAAGAACATGACCCTAAGAAAAAACACAGAAATAAAAGATAACATCTTTGTTATCAATTGAATATGACTGTTTTAAAAGAACATAAGGAATGGTTCGCTATCTATGTGAGATCAAGAACCGAGAAAAAAGTCTTTAAATCTCTCCAAGATGAGGGTATCGAATCATTCCTGCCTCTAATAACAAGATTAAAACAATGGAGCGACCGCAAAAAAAAAGTGGAAGAACCATTGTTTCGTTCTTATCTGTTCGTACATATCGATAGAAAAGAATGTGCTAAAGTCCAAAAAATATCAGGTGTCGTTAAATTTATTAAATTCGAAAATCAAGCGGTAACTGTACCTGATAATCAAATATTAGCAATTAAAGAATTTATAAATGACACTGACCTTCATGATGTTGATTACTCCGATATCAAAGAAGGTGAACTCGTGATAATAAGATCAGGACAGATGAAGGGACTGGTTGGTAGATTTGTTGAGGTCAGAGGTAAGCATCGTCTTATCGTTGATATAGATGTTATAGGACAAACGATTCCTGTCAATGTTTCTCGTTCTAACGTTGAGGCATTCCGAAATAATTAAAGTGACCTCATAATTGTAATTAAAATGAGACGTATCAATGATTCCTGAAATATAAATAATCATTGATACGTCTCTACGACAAATGTTAATTATACATTGTTAATCGTTAATTATTCTTCACAGCTTCACCTATCGCTTTACCGAGATTGTAAAGTCTTTCAACATCTTCAGGACGATATGGTGCGCCTTTTACTTCGACGGACTCTGCCACGCGTTGCCATTGGTTCTTTTCCATTACGCTGTTGATGTATTTCACACCGCCGCCGCCCCAGCTCATGCCGCCGAATACGCCATAGACTTTGTTCATCGGCTTGAACTCTGTAAGCTCGTGCAACAATAATGTCATGTTAGGGAACACGCTGCCATAGTGGGCGCAGGCTCCGATTACGCAGCCTTTATATTTCCATATATCGCTGATGATATGTGACACTTCTGTCTTTGCCACATCGTAAATCTTGATGTTCTTGACGCCAGCTTCTGCCACGCCTCTAGCTATAATATCTGCCATGAGTGCTGTGTTACCGTACATTGAACCATAAACCAAGACCACACCTTCTTCATTTTCGCCAGTGCTCCATTTGACATATCTGTCGAGAACCCAGTGTAAATTGCTGCGCCATACCAAACCGTGTGATGGAGCAATCATCTTGATGTCAAGAGGTCCTAATTTCTGAACAGCCTTGACAGCTTGTCCTGCAACCTTGCCAACGATGTTAGCGTAATAACGACGCATATCGTCTTCGTAGAAATCGAGGTTCGCCTCGTCATCGAAGATGCAACCGTTGAGAGCTCCGAAACCGCCGAAAGCATCGTTAGAGAATAATATCTTATTTGTCTGTTCGTAGGTCACCATCGATTCTGGCCAGTGGCACATAGGAACCATGAAAAACTGAAGTGTGTGTTTGCCAAGGCATAATGTCTCGCCTTCAGCGACAATCTTCTTGTTGTTCAAAGGACCATAAAATGCTTCTAAAGGAGCGAATGTCTTAGCGTTGCCGATGACCTGTACCTCAGGATATTCTTGTACTATGGCGCGTACAGCTCCGCTATGATCCGGTTCGTCGTGATTTATAACGAGATAGTCGATCTTACGGTCGCCGATGACGCTTTTGATTTTGAAGAGGAACTCGGCCATGAAGCTTACTTCCACTGGATCGATGAGAGCAACCTTATCATCAACGATGAGATATGAGTTGTATGAAACCCCGTTAGGAAGTTCCATGTGATTTTCAAATAATTCGGTTTTGCGATCATTAACACCGACGTAGTAAATGTCGTTGGTTAAATTAATTTTTAACATATCAATATCTATTTTTGTATCTTGTTCTGTTGTTTTGTCATCTTCAATCTTCTCAAAAGCATCTTTGCCGTGTTTGCACAAAGGGCAGATTATGTCGTCAGGGAGTATCTCGTCTTCGTGAACCCATCCACAAACTTTGCAATACCAGCCTTTTTTACCGCTGGTTTCTTTCTTGGGTTTAATATGATTTTGGTAATAGCTGTACGTTAGAGATTCTTTATTAGATGTCACTTCGCAGTCTATTACATCGGCGAAGAACATGGTATGTGTTCCCAGATCCTGATGACTTACCACGTGGCAAGAGATGTATGAGTTAGTATATTTAGGAATATATAGAACATTATTTTTCGAGCGGTATTCCTGTTCACAGTCGGCGAATTTATTGATGTCTTTCCCGCTTTGGAAACCGAAATGTTCTATCACCTTAAACGGAGTATCTGTTGTCAGCATCGACAAATTAAATACGCACGAGTTAAGAACGAGCTCGTGCGTATAATTTTTTTTATTGACAACTACGGCTATACGTAAAGGTTCGTCAGTTACCTGAATAACAGTATTAATGATACAGCCGTTATCTATGTTCTCATAGTTAGAGGTAAGGACATATAGTCCGTATCCTATCTTAAAAAGAGCATTTGTGTCCATAAAGGATTTTGAACATCAATCTTCTAATGAGAAATTATCTGTTCCGACACCGCAAAGTGGGCATGCCCAGCTTGCTGGAAGTTTGTCAAATGGAGTACCTGGCTCAATTCCGTTATCAGGGTCACCTACTGCTGGGTCATAAACGTAACCGCAGACATCACATACGTATTTTTTCATTTTTTTTTGTTATTTTTAAGTTAAACAATATAATTAGTTAGTTCATGTCGTAGTTTCTTCTTAAATATTGAAGACGTTCTGCGACTTTTATATCTTCTTTTTTATTAACGATACCTCTGAAGCTATCGACATTATCAAAATTATGTCTTTGCATCCAAGCTTCTATATCAGCGTTCATCTGTTTGATATAATCAATTCCATTTCGATACAGAGTGCTACATACTTGTACGGTCTTAGCTCCTGCAAGAATTTGTTTCACAACATCTTCTCCTGTATAAACACCTCTTGAGGCAGAAAGTTCGCAAGGAATACCCTGAGATGATAATAATGATATCCAACGGAGAGTGTTATGATTTTCTTCCGGTGCGGAAATAGAATTCCCAGGAACGACTCTCATTTTCTCAATATTGATGTCAGGATTATAGAAACGATTGAATAGTACCAAACCTTTGGCTCCTGCCTTTGATAATGCGAAAGCCATACGGCTGATATTACTAAAATGATCGCCTATTTTCACAGATACAGGAATACTGATATTTTTCTCAACCTCATTTAAGATGCTAATGTATTCATTTTCAATTCCTCTAGGGTCTATATCTCTATCAAAAGCCGCTATTGCGATATTAAGTTCTATGGCATCTGCTCCAGCATTCTGAAGTTCTTTTGCTATGCCAAACCATTCTCCTTTTGACGATGAGTTGACACTGGCAATAATAGGAATATCAACAACTTTCTTTGATTCTTGAATGAGTCTGTCGTAAATATCTATCTCGTTGCCACGCATAAAGGTCGTAAGATACTCATGAGCTTCAAAGAAAGAATCATAAATATCAGTGTGGGCTTGTTCTTTCTTGATATCGGAAATGATCTGTTCTTCAAAAATTGATTTTAAGACGACTGCTCCGGCACCTGCTTCAGCACAATGTTTAATACTTTCTACACTACCTGTAAGTGTAGAACTACTTACTATGATAGGTGATTTAAGTTTTAATCCTAGATATGAGGTGTTTAATTTCATTTGAGTTCTATTTTTTTACAAAGATAATAATTTTTTTTTGATTTGCAATTTTTTTTCAAGAAATTATGAATCTATTACACCGCTTCCTAAAACTATTGGCTCTGTAGCGTGATAGATAACACCAAATTGTCCAGCCGCCACACCAGAAATCATCTCATCTGAAATTATTGTAAGACCTTTCTCATTAAGTTTTATGATACCTGTCTTAAAATCTGGCTGATGTCTGATTTTATATCTAATAACTTGATTATCATCTAATTTAATTGAAGGATTCATTGCCATTACATCAATTAAATTAATAATGTTTACATACTGAGCGATAGGATCGTAACCTTTTGATACATATATCAGGTTATTCTCAGTGTCTTTATTGACGACAAACCAGGGTCCACCTCCAAGGCCTAAGCCTTTTCTTTGCCCGATAGTGTGAAACCAAAAACCTTTGTGTTTCCCTAGTTTCTTACCTGTCTCAAGTTCTATTATATCGCCTTCTCTTTCTCCAACGTATTCTCTTATGTAGTCGTTGTAATTGATTTTCCCTAGAAAACAAATACCCTGAGAATCATGACGTTGTGCGCTAGGTAGTTTGTATTCCTCAGCTAAACGACGTACTTCTGATTTAGGAAGATCGCCTATGGGAAACATTGCTTTCGATAGTTGATGATATGTTATCCTAGCTAAGAAATCAGTTTGATCTTTAAAGGTATCTACTGCTGTTCCTAACCATGAAACACCTTCATTATCATACCATTGTCGAGCATAATGACCTGTTGCGATTCTGTCAAACTGGTATCCCATTTTCTCTTCAAAGGCTCCGAATTTTATCATTCTGTTACACATCACATCAGGATTTGGAGTAAGTCCTTTTCTTACCGAATCCATGGTGTAACTTGCAACACGCTCGTAATATTCTTTCTGAAGATCAATAATATCGAATGAGCATGCGTATTTTTTAGCTATAAAAGAAGTGATTTCGATGTCTTCCTCGGAAGGACAATCCATCATATCATCTTTGCCTTCTATACCTATCTTTATATAGAATATATGCGGGTTGTATCCTCTTTCCTTCAAGATAGGTACCATTACCGAGCTATCGACTCCACCTGATACTAATGCAGCTATTTCCATCTGAAAAATTATTTTATGTTGGCAGTAGAAATGTTGGTTTTGATGATACGTACATATCCTACGTTTTCATATTCTTTTTCTGCTGCATCGTATATGGCGCCAAATCTTTTTCCTTTATATGCCGACCAGGTAGAATCACCGTATGAGAAATGCCACCATTCTTTTGGAAGATTAATAAATCCTTGAGAACGCATCAGCTTTATCAATAGAGAACGATTTTTTTTCTGTTCCTCGCTGAGATGCTTATATTTTGTTTTAATTGCAGGGACATTATCATGGAATTTAGTGCCGAAATCGAGGTCTGTTCCATTTTTGTCGCACAATGCCACATCGATGGCTCCTCCTGTATCGTGACCTCCCAAACTGGCGTATGGATTAGACTGTTTATAGTTTGCCATATTCAGAATCTCAGCGCGACCCTTATCTGGATTTTCTTCAGAGAACTTATTAACTTCCTCAATCCAGGTGTTATAAAGTGATATGCGGGAACGATAAGCGCTATATACCTTTAGAAAGATATCATTGGGGAGACTGTCTGCCACTCTAAATAATTTTAATGCAACGTTCTTGCGCAAAAGAACAGGTCTCTCAATGGTGTTATCATTGATAATTATCTTTGGATGATTAACAAGATCAACTAATGGTTCGTAATTCTCTCTGACATGAACCATTTTAATATATTTTTTTGAGATATGATTTTTTAAGCCTATCTTATACAATAAGAAATTGAAATAGAATAAGAATATGCTACGGTTTCTTTTGGATTTAAAATGTATAAAAGATAATATCAATAAAGCAATTACTAAGGTTATTATCGCTATTTCTTTTAGATTATATGTAATATATTCTACCATGCTTTATTTCATTTAATTTCAACAAATATAGGACAGTGGTCAGAGAAGTTGATTTCAGGATATATAGATGCATTCAATAGACGTTCATTCATATTATCGGTAATGATATGATAGTCTATACGCCAGCCTTTATTGTTCTGTTTGGCGTTAGCGCGATAGCTCCACCAACTATAATGATGAGGTTCTTTGTTAAGTCTTCTGAAGCTATCGGTATAACCGTCGTTCAGGAAGTTTGAAAACCATTCTCTTTCTTCTGGCAGGAAACCCGATGATTTTGCATTACGGATGGGATCGTGAATATCTATTGCCTCGTGACAGATGTTATAATCGCCCGACAATACCAAATTCGGTCTTGAAAGTCTGAGTTCGTTAACGTATGATCTGTAGAACTCTAGCCATCTCATTTTAAAATCTTGTCGTTCTTCTCCAGATGTTCCGGATGGATGATATACGCTTACGACAGATAAATCTCCGAAATCAGCTCTTAGAAATCTGCCTTCGTCGTCGTATTCTTCATTATTCATGCCATAGACTACATTGTCGGGAGCAACTTTTGATAAGATTGCCACTCCACTATAACCTTTCTTTTTCGCAGGAAACCAAAAATGATTATAACCAAGCATTTCTATTTCCATGAGAGGAATTTGATCCTGAGTGGCTTTTATTTCTTGAAGACATAACACATCGGGAGAAGTGGCTTCTAACCATGACAGCAGTCCTTTTGAGATAGCTGCTCTTATCCCGTTAACATTATAGCTTATAATCCGCATTATACTAATACAATATTATTTTTTGCAAAAATAAAAAAAAATGTCATAAAAAGTGATGACAGATTAAATTCATTTTATATTTTTGGAGATTGAAATAATAGTGTTGTGAAGATAAAATTTAAAGCAAGAATATCGTCATTGGTAGATAGACTCGACAAATGGAGACATGCTCATCTTTCAGAGAAGCAGTTTATGTTGATTTTGAGTATTCCTACAGGTCTTTTAGCGGGTATGTCTGCTATTATTATTAAGACTTTGGCACATTATATCAGAGATTTTTTCTTTGATATTGTAACTACTGGAGATCATTATAATTTGATTTTTTTTATTCTCCCAGCAATAGGAATTTTTTTGACGATTATTTTCTGTCGATACATTCTGAAAAAGGATGTAGGTCATGGTATTCCAGGTATCTTATACGCCATTAAGAAGAATAAGGGTGCGGTAAAACCATATAATACATATGCGTCAATTATAACAAGTTCATTAACTGTAGGTTTTGGAGGTTCGGTTGGATTGGAAGGTCCTTCTGTATCTACTGGAGCCTCAATAGGTTCTAATATAGGTCAGCTTTTACGTCTTAATCAGAAGAATATCGTTGTTTTGATTGGAATGGGTTGCGCGGCGGCTTTGGCATCTATCTTCCAGGCGCCAATAACGGGTATCATCTTTGCCATAGAAGTTTTTATGATAGATATTTCAATGGCGTCTCTGATCCCTATTATCGTATCTTCTTTTGTAGCTATCCTGACATCTTATTTCTTCTTAGGAAGAGCTTTTGAATATACCATTACAACAAGTTCCGCTTTTATGCCTTCTAATTCTTTGTTTTATGTCGGTCTGGGAATATTTGTTGGATTGATTTCTGCGTATTTCATGTACGTTTATTTTAAAGTTGACAAAAAAGTAAAAAAAGTGAAATCACCATGGAAGAGATTTGTCTATGGCGCTACTGGTTTAGGTATTTTGATTTTTATCTTCCCTGCTTTATATGGAGAGGGCTACGAAGCTATCAATGCGGCTCTGAGAGGTGATACGGAGATTCTGTTCGCCAACGAGTTTCTATCAGTCTTCAGATATAACACTTGGACTATACTCTTTCTGACTTTGGTCATAATATTCTTGAAAGCTTTTGCAACATCTTTTACTTTTGCCGCTGGAGGTGTGGGAGGCACTTTTGCACCTGCGTTGTTCATTGGATCATTCTCCGGAATGTTTTTCGCCATGTTGGTTAATAGCCTCGGCATAGGAGACCTTAATATTACAAATTTTGCCCTGGTAGGAATGGGCGGCGTTATCGCAGGTATGCTGCACGCTCCGCTGACGGGAATATTCCTCATAGCGGAAATCACAAACGGTTACTCACTGATGGTACCTCTCATGATAGTGTCAGCATTATCATACGCTATCAACAGAGCTTTCTTCAAAGATTCGATATACACTAAAGCAGTAAGTGAAAAGGGTGTTAAAGTTACACATAATAAAGATATTAGTATTCTTAATATGATGACTATCAATAATTTGATAGAGACAAACTTTAGTACTATAAAACCAGGACAAACTCTTCGTGATCTTCTTCCTTTAATTGCTTCTTCAACGCGTAACATATTTCCTGTGGTGGATGAAAAAGGTAATTTCAAGGGTCATATTCTTTTCGACTCAATTAGAAGTATTATCTTCGACGAAAAGTATTACGACACCTCAGTGGAAGATATTATGTCATTTCCAGATTATATAATAAGCCCTGATGATAATGTTGAAGATGTAGTGAGGAAATTCGAAACATCAGGAAAATATAATATTCTCGTTATAGATAAAGGAAAATACCTCGGATATATATCGCGCGCTATAGTATTTACAACTTATCAGGCTACATTAAAAGAGATTTCAGATGATTAATTTAAAAGAACTTAGTATTGAAAAGTTAAAAGAATATTATCAGGATAAAAGATACACCTCTATGATGGATGTGGGTATGTTTGTTCTGTTGATATTCAGTTTTCACTTTTTATATTTGATTTGGGTTGCTGTGGATTATTCGCCATTCACACAATCGGTGTATCGCCTATTTGACTGGGCTTCGACATTATTGTTTGATCAGAGTTGCTGGGTCTTAGAACATGTTTTTCATGTTGATCTTATAACTCATGAACATGCTATAGGGGTCATTAATACTAATGACACTTATTCATTTATCAATGTCGCACCTGAGTGTACCAGCCTGAAACAGTGGCTCCATTGGTTGTTCCTGATGCTTCTTTTCCCAGGTCCGTGGAAACATAAACTATGGTATATTCCTTTAGGTCTGGTGATCATTGAATGGATTAATGTTTTCAGAGTTGTAGGAATAACATTATGTATGATTCCATTTCCTGATCATTTTGATTTCTTCCACGACTATTTCTTTAAGGTTCTGTTTTATCTGATAATCTTTTTGATGTGGGTTGTTTGGACTGAGAAATTTCTACATAAAAAGGTAAAAAATAATAAATAATACTTATGGATACAAGAAAAATCATTTTTGTCCTTGATGCTGGCGGCACAGGATTCAATTTTTCAGCTGTTGAAAATTATAAAGAGATAATAGAGCCATTTACTGTAAAGACGGCTTCATCTACCTTAGAGGAACAATTACAAAAAATTATTGATGGTTTTAAGCATGTTCAGGAATTATGTGGTTCTGCCCCTACAGCTATCAGTTTCTCATTTCCTGGTCCAGCTGATTATCCTAATGGAATTATTGGCGACTTGGAAAATCTTCCTTTATTCAAAGGAGGTGTGGCTTTGAAAGATATGTTGGAGGATGAGTTTAATGTTCCTGTCTTTATCAATAACGATGGTGATTTATTCGTTTATGGTGAAGCCTTGGCTGGTTTGTTGCCAGAAGTCAATGCTATGTTAGAAAGAGAAGGTAATCCTAAGCGTTATAAGAACTTATTTGGTGTTACACTTGGTACAGGACTTGGAGGTGGTATCGTCTTGAATGGCAAACTTTTAGAAGGTGATAATTCTGCCGGCGCTGAGGTTTGTCGAACTAGAAATCTTTTATATCCTGAAACTAGTGCTGAAGACTCAGTGAGTATCAGAGGGATACGTCGTGTTTATGCTCGTGAGGCCGGTATTGCTGAAGATTTGGCTCCAGAACCTTTCGACATTTATGAGATAGCCCGTGGTAACAAAGAGGGTAATAAGGAAGCAGCTCTTGCAGCTTGGGATGAATTCGCTGTGGTACTCGCCGACGTAATCGCTAATGTGAGCACACTGGTGGACGGCATCGTAGTACTCGGCGGAGGATTATCAGGAGCTTGGGAAGTGTTCCTGCCTAAAGTAATACAGTTGCTTAATAGTCAATTTGTCGGACTCGATGGACATACATTCCCTAGAATGGAAATATCAGCTTGTAACCTCAACGATCCAGATGATCAGAAAAACTTTATAACGAAATCAGGTAAAATGATAAAAGTACCTTTCTCTACCAGAGAAGTATGGTACGAACCTTCAAGAAAAATCGGCGTGGGTGTTACGAAACTTGGAACCTCATCAGCAGTAGCAATAGGTGCATACGCATTTGCTATAAATAAGTTAGAAAACTAAAATTTCCAACCGAAACCGAGTTGTACAACTCGGTTTCGGGATAATTGATTAACAGCCTCCGTGTAATAAGTATCGTATTCATCAAATCTAACTACTTCTTCGACAAAAATATCCGTCAGTCCGAAAACATATCTTGCGTTGAAGAAAAAATGATCGCTAAGCATACATGTAATACCTCCAATAGCAGAGAGATTGAAGGCATTGTAATTAGCATCCTTCTTCATGTGAATAATACTGTCAGACAATATAGTAGTTGAAAAATTGACATGTAAACTATCTATCATCAACTTCTCCTCGTCAAACTCACGCATATCACATGTATAACTCGGTTGCAAACCTATATCAATAGCGACTCTCTTGTCGAGCAAATAAAATTTGAACATCAACGCCAAACTTATATCGTTCGACATCCTCTCAATCTTCTTGTCATATATTATGGAATTGTTCTCACCAATAAATTCTAATTCGTTAATAAGCCTGTATCCATATTGTGAAAATGATAAATCTGCCTGAATGCCAAGATGTTTGTTGATAGAATACTCCCCGAAAAATCCAGCTCTAAAACCTAATGAGATAAGCTTGTCTGTGTTCTCTTTATCATTATGAATATACAATTCATCCGCTAACTTCATAGTATTGAGATTAGCACCTGCAAAAAATCCATAACGAAAATCTTGTGATCTAACTACAAAAAACAAGGAAAATAATATTGATAAAAGTAAAAACCTCCTCATAAAAACTTTTATTTGCAAAGATATAAAAAACATATTATCTTTACAAAGTTTTTTTAATAGGTTTTATGACACTGAAAATAGCATGCATACAGAGCGATATTATTGCTAGAGATCCTGAAGCTAATTATGCTCATTTGGATATGATATTCGATAAAATACAGGATGACAGAGATTTAATAGTTTTACCTGAAACTTTTACTACAGGTTTCCCTGCCGAGCCTGACTTATTTGCTGAAGCGGAAAATGGCAACACAATGAGATGGATGAGAGATAAAGCGGCAGAGAAAAATTCTGTCGTCTGTGGTAGCTTCCTTACCTCTTTCAGGAATGGCTATTATAATACATTTGTATGGATGAATCCTGATGGGACTTTCCAATGTTACGATAAACGACATACATTCAGTATGGGAGGTGAAAAAGAATTGTCGAATGGTAATGAATTGATAACTATAAAGTTAAAAGATTGGAGAATAAGACCTTTCGTCTGTTATGATCTGCGTTTCCCTGTATGGCTTCGTAATAATTTTGATAATGGACAGTTTGAATATGATCTGGCTATCGTTATAGCTAATTGGCCAATGCAGAAGTCGTATATTTGGAATACCCTTCTTTCTGCAAGAGCTATAGAAAATCAGGCTTATTTCATAGGTGTTAACAGAGTCGGCGTAGATCATAACAATATTCCATATATAGGAGAGACAAAAGTAGTAAATGCTAAGGGAAGAACTATAGCTGAAATTCTTGATAATAAAGAAGATATTATTGAGACCGAGATAGATATGGATTCTTTGGTGGATTTTAGAAATTATTTTACCGTGCATCGTGATTGGGATGATTTTACTGTTGTAAAATGAAAATTTAATATATTTGCAGAAATAAAATGTTATGAATATTATTATTGCTGGTGACGGAGAAGTTGGAATGCATCTGGCAGAAGCCTTGGAGCGAAGTGATCACAATATCACTATTGTGGATCCTCATAAAGAATTGCTGAAAATGGTTGAGTATCATTCTGATCTGATGACAATAACTGGCGATTCTACCTCAATAAAGGTGCTGCAGCAGGCTAATGTCAAGAAAGCAGATCTGGTGATAGCAGTGCTTCATAATGAGCAGATAAATCTATTGACAGGAATTTTAGCAAAAAAACTTGGAGCGAAAAAAGTTATCGTTAGAATCAATACTACGGAAAACCTCAGTAAGGAATCGTGGAGATTGTATCAAGATTTAGGTATTGACGGTATGGTATCTCCGGAAGATATAGCAGCTCAGGAAATCATAAACCTCTTAAAACAAAATGTTGCTGCGGAAGCTCACGATTTTGCAGGTGGTAAATTGGAACTTCTTATGATAAAATTGGAACCTAATGCCATTGCTATCAATAAGACGTTGGAAGAGGTTACAGAACGGTATAAACACCTGGATTTTAGAGCTTTGGCAATAAGCAGAAGACAAAATACTTTTATTCCTAAACATAACGACGTCTTTCGTGAAGGCGATCTGGTATATGTGGTTACCAAACCTCATGCAATAAAAGAATTGATGCAGCTGAGCGGTAAAGTCAAATATAATATTCAAAATGTGATGATTGTAGGAGGGGGCAGAGTCGGTAAACTGACAGCAAAACGTTTGGAGAAAGAACTTAATATCAAGATTATCGAGATGGATAAGGAACGCTGCATGGAACTTACGAATATCTTGTCGGATACAATGATGGTTAATGCAGATGCTAGAAATGTAGATCTCCTTGAGGAAGAAGGTATTAAGGATATGGACGCTTTCATCGCTGTGACCGAAAACACTGAAACTAACATTTTGACATGTCTTCAGGCTAAAGCCTTCGGAGTGAAAAAAACTATTGCTCTGGTTGAAAATATAGATTATATCAATATATCTCAGAACATAGGCATAGATACCATTATCAACAAAAAACTTATTGCCGCAAGTTATATGGTACGATATACTCTTGGCGGTAACGTTACCTCTCTCAAATGCCTCAGTAGCATAGATGCCGATATAGTAGAGTTTGTGGTACGTGACGGAGCTGCAGTAACAAGCCGACCCATCAACAAACTTGACATGCCGGAAGGTGCTATCATAGGAGGTATTATAAGAGGTGAAGATAGCTATATAGCAACAGGTAGCTTTCAAATAAAAGCAGAAGACAGAGTGGTAGTACTCGTGCTTCCCAAAACAATTCAAGAAGTAGAGAAACTTTTCCGTTAGATCAATGAAAAAAATATCGGTAACCATAATATCATTAAATGAGGAGGACAAAATCGGCAAATGCTTGGAGTCACTGAGAGATGTAGCCGATGAGGTAGTCGTTGTTGATTCCTTTTCTACTGACTCTACAAAACATATCTGTGAGGAATATGGAGCTAGATTCATAGAACAGAAATGGTTAGGTTATTCTGAACAAAAAAATCTTGCTAATGATATCGCGACTCATGACTGGATACTCTCCATTGATGCAGATGAAGTTCTTTCTGATGAATTAAAAAAATCAATACTTAAAATAAAGGAGAATGACGATCCCGTTAATTATATCTTCTCATTTAATCGGTTGAATAATTATTGCGGGAAGTGGATACATCATTCGGGTTTTTATCCAGATAGGAAAATAAGAATATGGAATCGTAATGTCGGAAAATGGGAAGGATTGGTACATGAGACTATTGAATTTTCTACAAAGGTAAAAGAGATACATCTTAAAGGTGATTTGTTACATTACTCATATTCTAAGCCTGAAGATTTTGAAAAGCAGGTGTTTAGATTTGCAGAAATGAGAGCTCAACATTATTTCGATAAGGGAAAGAAAAACGCGACATTGTTGAGTATAGTTTCTCCTATATATTTCTTTATAAAACATTATTTTATAAGATTGGGTTTCCTGGATGGTAAGGAAGGTTTTGTGATGTGTTGGGTCTCGGCTAAGGCAACTAAGCATAAGTATTTGACATTGAGAAAATTAAAACAAAATAATAATCTTTAATTATTTATAATATGAAAAACATAGAACAAGTGAATTTCGAAGGAAAACGCGTCATTGTTCGCGTTGATTTTAATGTTCCATTGGATGATAATTTCAATATCACAGACGACACTCGTATTCGTGCAGCAATGCCAACTATTAACAAGGTCATCAACGATGGCGGTATGTTGATATTGATGTCACATCTTGGTCGTCCAAAGAAAAATCCAGATGAGAAATACTCTCTTAAACACATTGTAAACTATCTCGGGCAGGTTATTGGAAAGGAAGTGATTTTTGCTGATGACTGTATGAAAGCAGCAGATAAAATTGCCGCAATGAAAGCTGGTGAAGTCCTTTTACTTGAGAATCTTCGTTTTTATGCTGAGGAAGAAGGTAAAGTCCGCGGCATAGAAAAAGGTGAAGAGGGCTATGATGAAGCTAAGAAAGCTCTAAAGGAAAGTCAAAAAGAGTTTACAAAGACATTAGCTTCATACGCAGACTATTATATCAATGATGCCTTTGGAACTGCACACCGTGCTCATGCCTCAACAGCTCTCATCGCTGAATATTTCGATACAGATCATAAGATGTACGGTTTCCTCATGAGTCAGGAAGTTGAAGCTATCAATAAGGTTATGAAAGACATTAAACGTCCTTTCACAGCTATCATGGGTGGTTCAAAAGTTTCAACAAAAATCGAGATTATCGAAAATCTTTTAACAAAAGTTGACAATCTCATCCTATGTGGTGGTATGACATACACTTTTAAAAAGGCTTTAGGAGGTAAGATAGGTAAATCGATTTGTGAGAATGACAAGTTAGATTTGGCATTATCATTATTAGAAGAAGCCAAAGAAAAAGGTGTTAATTTGGTTTTGGCTGTAGATGCTGTTGTGGCTGATGATTTTAGCAATAATGCTAATACTTTAATCGTCGATCCAATGGATATTCCTGATGCTTACGAAGGAATGGATATAGGTCCTAAGACAAGAGAGTTATTCGGTAATGTTATCAAGAACTCACAGACAATATTATGGAATGGTCCTTGTGGTGTTTTTGAATTCGATAACTTCAGCAATGGTTCTCGCGCTATAGCGGAAGCGATAGTAGAGGCGACAAAGAATGGAGCTTTCTCTTTGATAGGCGGCGGTGATTCTGTAGCTTGTATCAATAAATTTGATATGTCTAATGATGTCTCATACGTTTCAACAGGAGGTGGCGCTTTGTTGGAAGCTATTGAAGGTAAGGAACTTCCAGGTATAGCTGCTATCAAATAAGATTTTACCTTATATATTTAAAAGAGGCTGTCTAACAAGTTTAGACGGTCTCTTTTTATGTATCGAGACAAAATTGATATAAGAGTACGTTTTGCGAATCAACACCTTATTCTGTATATTTTTTTATAAAAAATAAGGCTTTTCC
>SUWT01000143.1 GCA_015061335.1 Lentimicrobiaceae bacterium
CGATACCTAATTCTTTTTCGAGATAATCTTTCAAATCATTGTCTGCGTCAATAGGATATTCTGAAACGCCGTCTTTTCTATCTAACAGCTGGAACAAATCACCGAAAATCTGAGCGCAGTTGCCACGGTTTATTTCTTCAATGATAAGATAAACAGGTTCTCCAGGATTTTGCCAGGCTTTGACGTAAGCTTTTGTGAAAGCCTGAGGGCAAAACTCGTAAGAGATTTTTGATTCCTGTTTTTGATTTGCATTTACATAATCAACAATATAAGTAAGATATGTTTCATTAGCAAACCCCAAATGCTTGTTCAGAAGATTCTGCATTGATTGTACCTCATCATATTCTTCAACAATTATAGGTAACAAAGTTGCATACTTAGTAACAAATTCAATTATTTGACTTACCTTATTACCAGTTGGTTGAGATGTTATATCTTTTGCTTCATCCTTTAATTCATCCAAAGTCTTTTTAAGTTGATGACTCTTTACGCAAGATGTCTTAGGTTTGTAGCAACCGACAAAAGAAGCATAATCACTATCAGGATGGAAAGTAGTACGGAAAACAAAATCCTCATTAACACCTTCAATAAGTTTTTTCACTTTATGAGATTTCCCGCTACCTGGAGTTCCGTAGTAGATGGTTTGGAGAGGGGTTGCTGCCGCTATATTGCATACAATATCGGTCTTTATTTCGTCGTGTCCCATGTTTATGCTTTTATATTTCTTATAAACATTTATATATAGATCCAGTAATTCTTTACAGTATTTGTCATCGCCACCCCACAATGTATAATATATGGCGCCTTGTTTGTATCTTTTATCAGAGACATCTAAACTATCATCAATATTCAAAATGGAATTGTCAATTTTCAACAAATGTCTAATCTCGTTTCTTTTTTTGATGATTTGTGCTAAATCCAACCTAGGACCGAATTGCCCTGGAATCGTTGTTCCCTGATTAAATGTCAAATAAACACTTTTATAATCAGATGAAAACAAAAATACAATATAAACACCTTCTCTAGTAGTTCTAGTGATATTTTTATCTAATATTGCGATCCATGGGGTCTTTGTAGCTTTTCCTGCTCCAACGGAACCTTTTATGATGTAATTATCAGAATTAATATAAGCAAAGAGATTTTGTGGTATCTGTCTTTTGATAAAATCAGCTACATCACTGGGAATGTCTGATGTTTTTTCAGCCAGTTTAAAACTACTTGCTTTCTCGAAACATTTTCTAAAATAATTGTTTATTTTGCTTATATACTCCATTAGAATTTATTTTTTTTCTTTTTCTTATATTTTATCTATACGTTTTACCTTAGTTATTTATCTAAGACTTCATTTATATCTTTTTTTTACTGTGGTCATAAACAATTACTAAAAATACTTTTATTGTTTAATGTTTTGGTAATCTACATAATATTCTGTGAATTATGTATCTTTTCTAGGTTCACAAAGTTAAATAATTTTCAAAAACAAAAAACGTAAAAGTTACAAATTATTTTCCGAAATTTGTACTTCAACATTCAACTTACATTTATGAATAGGATTATAATCATAGGAAATGGCTTTGATTTAGCTCACGGACTTCCAACTAGCTATGAAAATTTTATTAAATGGTATCAGAACGAATGGGTTAAAAAACTAAAGAATTGCTATGAAAATAAAGCTTATGATGAATTATGTGAATTTCAAATATTTCAATATGATTGGGATAATTTCTTTAGATTCAACCATTATGATAGTATATCATGGGAAGAATTAATCGAAATTATCAATGATAATCCTCGACTATTAAGCTTCAAAACATCTCGCTTATTAAATGCAATCTTAAAACACATAGAGAAGAACAAATGGGTTGATATAGAAAAAGAATATTATAATCTTTTATCAGCGGATTTAGAATCTTCTAATGATGAAAATATTAAAAGACTAAATAATGAATTGGCATGTCTCAAAAATAACCTAATTGCATATCTAAAAGATGTTGAAAAAGGACTTGTCAACGAATATATTATAAAGGATAATATAAAAGAAAAAATATTGGAACCAATAAATCCAAGAGATATATCTGTAAAGGCACAAGACAAGTTTAATATTTTTAAGAACACACGCTTCGCACATTATAATAATTTTCAATGGGAATCATTATTAAAGAAGTATAACTATGAAAAACCATATAAGTTATTAAATGAAATAGACAAGCGCAATTCAAAGGAATTTTATCTTCCTGACTCTATCCTTCTTCTTAATTTCAACTATACAAAAACTGCAGATTTATATTTACCTAACGAAGATATCTTTAAAGTAAATCATATTCATGGAAAGTTATCTAATTCACAAAGTATAATATTCGGTTACGGGGATGAACTAGATGAAAATTACAAAAGATTGCTAAAAGATAACAATAATGAATATCTTAAAAATATCAAATCTATCAATTATCTAAATTCTACAAATTATAGGGAGATGCTGTCATATATAGAGTCTTCTCCATATCAGATTTATATAATGGGACATTCTTGCGGCTTGTCAGACAAGACTTTATTAAACACTTTATTTGAGCATGACAATTGCGTTT
>SUWT01000057.1 GCA_015061335.1 Lentimicrobiaceae bacterium
GCCTGCCGCTAGCGTTCATCCTGAGCCAGGATCAAACTCTTCTTTGTATATTGTTATTTCCTTATAATCTTTTTCTGTCTTGACTCGGACGCCGTCTTTGAATTGTTATGGTTCGTCTTTTCGTACTTTCGTACTCTTACCTTTCAGACTTTGCTTGGATCATTCTTTCAAAGAACTTTAATTCAATCTCGCCTCTTTCTTTAACTTTGTTCCCGTTGAATTGGATTGCAAAGATACGCACTTTTTTTATACAAACAAGAAAAAAATGATATTTTTTTAAACTTTTTTTATTATTGCTGATTATCAATTATTTAAAATTGATTTTTTTAAAAAAATAATTGTTTTATCTGCTAAAAATATACATTTATTAACTGTCTTTTATTCTTCAACTAAGGAAAAATACGTCATTTTTTCAGTTATTTCAATTTTTATCATATTTACTATGGTGAAATTGACTAATATCCTTTCAGCTTCTTTCTTATTAATTTTGCATTTTTCTATAAATTCTTGCAGTGTTATTCTTTTGTTCTCATTTAAATATTTTAAAAGATACACTTCTGCATCACTAAAGCTGATTTTAATATCCTGCCTATTCTTTTGATATTTCCAAATCTTTAATAAAATGCTGTCAGCTACCAAATTCTGATCTTTTACTCTTATGAATACCTTGTATTTATTATTATGATCTGGTGCTTTATGCTTGTATTTGCTTTTTGGAACCCTTATCTCTAAAATATGCTTGCCATTTATTTTCCATTCCTTCGCATAGTATTCTACCTTCGGATTGCAATATAAATCTGCAGCAGTCTGAATCATGTGTTTTTCTTCTTCTGAACGTATCCCTGAAATAGCCCCATTGTCTTTTACACCTATCAATAAACGTCCGCCATCAGTATTTGCAAATGCTACTAATGATCTGGCAATTTTTTTGCTGTCAGAAATCTCGAATTTAAAGTCCAGCATCTGATGCTCTCCTTCTTCTATTAATTTTAAGATGTGAATGGACATTTCTTAAATGTGATATTTTCTGCAAAAATACAGTAAATACTTAAATGTAGCTAGGGGAGAGATGTTTTTATTTGAAATGCATTAATTAATAAGGTGTGATTATTTATTCAAATTTCAAATGATTATTGTATTATCTGTTTTAGATTTTTATTGTATTTATAAAAATAGCAGATCCTTTTATGTGAAAACTGATGTATTGTTATTATAAGCCATTTTAAGGCGATTTAAAAGCTTGTTTATTTTGGATAAACAAATCTCTGTTCTGATAAAAATAATGCGTTACACCAAGTTTTTATTTTAGTAAAATAAAATTTACAAAATTAACAATAACAAACACAAAAACCACAATCAGTGGTTTAAAATATTTCTAATCAGTTTATTACACATTACTAAATCGATTTTACAAATAGTAATAACGTTAAAATTTGTTTTTACAAATATAAAATAATAATCTTTTTATAAATTTTATCATAAATACTTAATTTATAATAAATTAACATAATAAATTTTAACAATTACTTTAGAAATGATAATAAATTAGGTGAATATCTTAATTTTTATTAATAAAATTATAAATTATTGTATAATAGTTTGTTATATTGTATCTATTTAAGATAAGATTAAATGTATTTGGATCAAATTTTAATTTTACAAAAATAAATTCAATAATTATTACAATTGTAAGAAAAATCTTTTTACTTTTGTAAATCTTTTGGATGCTAAAATCAAAATTTTGGCTGAGATTGTAATATGATTTTTTATTGAAAGTTTGTAACTAATATACTATTGAAATGGAATTGATAAAAGATAGATTGGCTCATATTATTAGAGCAAAGAATTTAACAGCAACTCAATTTGCCGAAATGATGCAAATACAGCCTTCTAATGTCTCTCACCTTCTCAGTGGTAGGAATAATCCTAGTCTGGATTTTTTAAAAAAATTGAAAGAGCTGTTTCCTGAATATAACTTGGATTGGATTATTCTTGGTAAAAAACCTATTACTGTTAGTGAACCTTTCCTTTTCTCTCGTGAAGATGAAATTCCTCCTTCTGATGAAAATCTTTTTACTGACATTGATCTTAAAGATAACGAAGTCATTAAAGAAACGTCGGAAAAGAATATTACTGATGATACTATTCGTAAAATATCCGATGATATAGCTACAAAACCAAGACAAATTATATATGTATATGATGATCATACATTTGAGATATTTAATATAAGAAAATGATAGTGTCTTTTATTTAATTTTTTAATGCTTTTTTTGAAAAAAAAATAACTTGTCTAAGCTTTTTATTATTATCTTTGTTCTTTGTTACAGAATGAGATAAATTATGTTTAAAGAGTTGATATTCAAATCAATAATTAAAACTTTGAATAAGTATAATAATGTCGTCATAGTGTCACATGCTAATCCTGATGGTGATGCGATGGGCTCTTCTTTGGCACTTTATCTTTTTGCAAAAAAAATAGGCTGTAATGCTAATGTTATTATACCAAATGACTATCCAATGTTTCTTTCATGGATGCCTAATATTGATGATGTTATTATTTTTGATAAAAATACAGATAAAGCATTGACTATTATGTCAGAAGCTGATTTGTTCTGCTTTCTTGACTTTAATACTCCATCTCGTACTGGTGTGATGCATAACGAATTGTGTCGTTATAATAAGATTCCTCATATTCTTATTGACCATCATCTAGGTGCTGACGAAAGTGCGTTTGAAGCTTGTCTCTCTGAAACTGAAATTTCCAGTACTTCTGAGCTTGTTGCTCAACTTATTAATAATCAGGGATTTGATAATTATTTAGATAAAGATATTGCAACTAATCTTCTTGTTGGTATAATAACGGATACAGGCTCCTTCGCCCATTCTGTTTTTGACTCAACATTCGATATTTGTGCAAAATTATTATCTACATCTATCAATTATAAAGAAATACATCAAAATATATACGATACATCATCTGAAAATCGTTTGCGTCTATTGGGATATTTGATTAATGATAGGATGACAATTCTTAATGAGTATAATACAGCTTATATTTATGCTTCTAAATCTGATTTGGAATCGTATAATTATCAAGTCGGTGATACAGAAGGAGTTGTGAATTATCCTCTGTCAATAAACTCAATAAGAATGTCTGTGTTGATAACAGAAAGACAAGGCGTTATCAGATTGTCATTTCGTTCAAAGGGAGACTTTTCTGTCAATGATCTTGCACGTAAACATTTTAATGGAGGTGGTCATCTTAATGCTGCGGGTGGTACTTTGACATGTTCATTGGAACAAGCTATCCAAAAACTAATAGATATTTTACCTGAATATAAAGATTTGTTAAATAAATGAAAACCAGATATATAAATATAATACTTCTATCATTTCTAATGATTAACACACTATTGTCGTGTAGCTTGGAGTCTTATGCATCTAAAAAGATAGCGGCTGATAATGAGATATTATCATATATGTCAGATAATAATATAGATAAACAAAAAAACTCTTCAGGTCTGGTCTATATTCCACTAAAACAAGGTGATGGTGATAATGCCAATCTGGGTGATAAGGTTGCATTCCATTATATTGGCTATTATCTGAATGGAGAAATCTTTGACTCTTCATATAAAAGATCGTATCCTTTGATCGTAGAATTGGGTAGTGGAGACTTAATAAAAGGTATGGAAGAGGCTCTTCTTCAGATGAATAAAGGCGCTAAATCCAAAATAATTTTACCATTTTATTTAGCATACGACAATATGGAAAATGCACCGGTGCCTCCTTATTCTAATTTGATTTTTGAAATAGAATTGTTAGATATAAATAAAAGTAAATAAATTGATGAAAACAAAACAAATATTTATATCTCTTCTATCAATGACACTTCTTTTATTATCCTGTGAAAATAAACGCAATAATTATGTCTATGAATCAAAACATGATGATAAAAAGGAGCTTAACAATACACTTGAGAAGGCGAATCGATATATGATTCTAAAAGAATCTGAATTAATTGATGATTATATCTATCGTCATGATCTAAATATGTATGAGACCGGAACAGGTTTGCGTTATCAGATACTCAAACAAGGTGAAACGGAGCTGATAAAAGAGGGCGACTTGGTAACAATGGAATACGAGCTTCGTTTCCTTACAGGTGATTTGGTATATTCATCTAAGGAAAGCGGAAATAAATCATTTATAGTTGGTAGAGGAGGAGTAGAGGCTGGATTGGAGGAAGCTGTGTTGAAATTACATAAAAATGATATGGCGATAGTAATTATTCCTGCACATCTTGCACATGGTTTATTGGGTGACGGTAATAGAATTCCACCTAGATCAACATTGGTATATAGAATTAAAATAATTTAAAATCAATCAAATAGTAGTAATGAAAAAAATTAATTTTGTTTTATTAACTTTATTCTTATTTTTGATTTCTTGTGCTGATACTGCTTTAAAGTTTAGTCAAACAAATTCGGGATTGCGTTATCGATTTTATAAAAGTAACATAGATAATCCGAAACCAATTGACGGTGATGTTTTAACGGTAGAATTAGCTTGTGTTTATAATGATTCGTTATTGTTTAAATCATCGAATAATTTCAAAGATCTGAGGATAGTATATAATAATTCTGAAAATAATACTATTATTAATGAGGCTTTTTCGCTCATGCATAAAGGAGATTCTATAGCATTATTATTACCGGCAGATTCTGTGTTGAAAATATTAGGTATAGATAAACTTCCAATATATATAGCTGGTAATGAGATAATTGAACTTGATATAAAATTGGTGGACTTCATCTCACAGGAAGAATTGAAAGCTGAATTGGAACAAAAATATATTGAAAGTTCAAATAAGCTTATCGAAAAATATATAAACGGTAATAAAATAAACGTAGAACCTTTTTCATCGGGTTTATATTATATCGAAAATATCCAAGGTTCAGGTTCGTATCCTGAATTTGGAGAGAAAGTTTTTGTAAGTTATGTCGCTAAATTATTGGATGAGACAGTCGTTGATGACGCAAGTGATACTCTTGTAGAAATTGTTTTAGGTAAGAATCAGATTTTTCCAGGAATGGAAGAGGGTATAATGAATATGCGTAAAGGAGGAAAGGCAACATTAATTATTCCATTTGACCTTGCCTTTGGAAAAGAAGGCTCTTCACTGGTACCTCCTTATTCTCCATTATGTATTGATATTGAGTTAGTTGATATAATTGATAAAGCAATTGTTGAAAAAGAAGATGAATTAAAAGCTAAGGCTTCTGTACTGGAAGCAAAACGTATTTTTGATAATTATATTGTTGAAAATAATTTGACTAATAATTTAATATCAGAAGGTATTTCTTACAGAATTATTACAAATGGTTCTTCAGAGTCTCCAACACAAAATTCAAAAGTTAAGGTGCATTATGTTGGAAAATTGATAGATGGCACGATCTTTGACTCTAGTTATGATAGAAATCAACCTTTTGAATTTACCTTAGGAAAAGGAGCCGTTTTGCCCGGTTGGGATATAGCTGTTTCTAAAATGAAATTGGGTGAAAAAGCAGAATTTGTTATGTCACAGGAATTAGTTTACAGAGATTATTCATTGGGTATGATAAAACCTTACTCAAATTTAATTTATGAAATAGAATTAATTGATATAGAATAATTTAATAATTTAAAAAAATGAAAAAAATTCTCTTATTATCATTCGTATTATGTGTGTTCTTCACATCTTGTACAGAAAAGAAATCAAATGAAGACTTTTTACAAACAGAATCAGGTCTGTTGTATAAGTTTCATGAATCTAATGAAGCTGAAATGCCAGAACCAATGAATCTGCTTGATGTTTATTTGTCATGTAAAGTAAATGATAGTATTGTAATTGTACCGAATAATTTTATGACGATGCAATTGTCAGACCCTATGTTTCAAGGTGATTTGTTTGAAGGTTTAAAAATGATGCATAAAGGTGACTCGGCATCTTTTATTGTTAGAATAGACTCTACATTCTATACTTTATTCCAACTTCCAATGCTTCCACCAGAATTTTCTTTAGAAGATGTCATGAGATTTGATGTCAGACTTATTGATTTTTACGATAAAGATGAGTTTATTGCGAAAAGAATTCAAATTATAAAAGAAACATTCCCAGCTGAGACGGAATCTTCAGAGGCAGAACTTAAGAGCTATCTCTCTGATAATGGTATAAATGTAGAACCAACATCTTCTGGATTATACTACATCAAAACAAAAGATGGTAACGGTGAAAAACCATCAGCTGGAACAATGGTGAGTGTTCATTATACAGGTACATTATTGGATGGAACTGTTTTTGACTCTTCTATTGAAAGAAATGAACCAATACAATTTATCTTAGGTGTAGGACAGGTCATTCAAGGTTGGGATGAAGGTATTCAGTTAATGTCTAAAGGTGAAAAAGGCGTTTTGTATATACCTTATTATTTGGCCTATGGTGACACAGGCGCAGGTATTATACCTCCATTTGCTACATTGAAATTTGAAGTTGAACTTATTGATTTCTAATATATTATGAAAAAAGTTTTGTTTTTTGTTTGCTTATTGTTTTCTTTAAATGTTATAGTCTCTTGTCAAAATAATAATACAAGTGTTAAGACAACAACACAACAGAATAAAGATGTCCAGAATAAAGAAAATAATAATTCTAAAGCACCAGCATCAAAAATTGATTCTCAAAAGAATGAGCCTTTGGTTATTAATAATATGAAGGCTATTAATAACAGACCTACTAATGACGAGAATTATTCTGATTTTAAAAAGTCAAAAAATGGGCTTTTATATAAGTTCCATAGATTAAATGAAGGTCCAACAGTGACTAATATGGATGTTATAGAAATTGAAATGGACTATTTTTTAAATGATTCATTGTTATTTACATCATCAACATACCCTAAACAGTTTAAAGTACCTGTTGAAAAACCTGTTTTTAAAGGTGATTTTTATGAAGGAATCTTGATGATGCATCCTGGTGATTCCGCATCATTTGTAGTTAGAGCGGATTCTACATATATTAAGTTATGGAAACTTCCTGCTAATAACATCAAACCATCAGATGTCGTCAGATTTGATATTAGTATAGTTTCTAAAGAAGATAGAGTGGCTTTCGGTCAAAAACTTTATGAGAAGAAAAAAACTGAAGCTGATAAATCTAGAACAGATTTACAGGTTTATCTTCATGATAATGATATTGTAGAACGCCCTAGACCTTCAGGATTAATAGTAGTTCCTATTATTAAAGGTTATGGTCCTAAAGCTACCAGTGATGATAAAGTAAGAGTTCATTATACAGCTACTTTAATAGATGGAAGACCTTATAAATCAACAAGAACTCAAAATGTTCCTGAAATTCTGACCTTAAGTAACCTCGGTAAAGAATATCCTAGAGGTCTTGATGAGGCGTTGCATCAAATGAGAGTTGGTGATGTGACAAAATTTATCATTCCATCGCATTTGGCATTTGGTCAGGAGGAAAGAGCTGGGGTTCCTCCTTTTGCGAACTTTGTTTATGAAGTCGAATTATTAGAAATTATTAAGTGAAGTGTTTTTTGATATGCGAAAGAAATATTTAGTTTATGCTCTTTTATTAGGTTTGTTTTTTATAACATCATGTAATAAAGGTGGTTATAAAAGAACCGAGAATGGAGCTATGATGAAGTTTTTCTCAATTAATAAAGATAATGAGAAACCACATATTGGTGATTTAGTAGCCATTGATCTTGTACAAAAAATAGACGATTCTATAGTATTTTCTTCAAATGATCTAGAAGAACCTTTCGAATTTATAGTAGAAGAGCCTGCTTTTAAAGGAGATATAATGTGTGCACTCTTAAGTATGCACCTTAATGATAATGCATCATTGATTTTTGCAGTTGATTCATTATTTTATAGTATAGGTGAGGACTTGCCTTCTTTCATTAAAGCTGGCACCTTGACAGAAATGAATATCACTATTAAAGAAATAGTTAGAAAGGAAGTCATTGAAGAGGAATTACTCAAAGAATCAGAACTGCTTAAGGCGGAAGAGAAACAAGTATTATCTAAGTATTATTCTGATAATAAATATGATATAACAGAAGATAGTTTAATCATTGTTAGTATTGACAAAGGTGTTGGTCGTTTTGCGAAACCTGGAGATATAATGAAGGTTTATTTTACATTCCAAACTTTTGAAGGTGATACATTGTTGGATTTCTTTGCAGAAGAACCTTATGAATTGGTGTTTGGAGACAAAGCGTTGGGTGAGGGCTTTTATGAGGCTTTGAGTCTTGTCGCTAAAGGTGGTGAAGCAGAATTTATTATACCTTCATATTTGGCTTTTGGCAGTGAAGGTTTTGAAGGTGTCATACTTCCTTATACTCCATTTAAACTGCATCTTAAAGTAGTAGATATTATGACTTCTGATGAATATGAGGCTGAACAAAAAGCTATTATGGAGAAAGAAGCTGCTATTAATGCCAAACGTATTCAAGAAGAACCAACTGTTATTTCTAATTATTTGAAGAATAATAACATTAATGTTGCACCAACATCTTCTGGATTATATTTCATGGAGACAAAGTCTGGCAATGGGGATAGTGTAAAATTAGGCGATGTGGTTAGTATTCATTATTCAATATATAATTTAGAAGATCAATTAGTTGAATCCAGTTATGTGTATGGACAACCATTAAAATTTGTTTATGGCAATTCCCAAATGATTCCTGGTATTGAAGAAGCTGTTTCTTATATGAAAGCAGGTGGATCTGCAAGAATTATTGTGCCATCTGCCTTGGGTTTTGGAGAAATAGAAATTAGTGATGAACTTCCTGCTTATTCAACTTTAGTTATTGATTTAGAACTTGTTGGTCTGAATCAGTAGAATCGTAAATGTTTGTCTTGTCAGCATGATAGATGTCAATGGCTGTTATGATGGCAAGACAACTCCATATTGGAACAGCTAATTTATCCGTGTCTAAGAAGTTGTTCAAAATACCATGAGTAAAATAGCTTATAATTGCTAACGTAGCACCAAGAACCAACAATTTAGATTCCTTATTAATAGCTTTTCTGTATGTTTTTATTCCCTTATAAACAGAAACTACCACTAGGACTATAACCAAGAGTGATCCAATAACGCCCATTTCGGCTAATGCTCCAATGTATTCACTATGAGCATTTCCAGCATCACCATAATTAGTACTTATGATAGTTTTGTTTGTTGATAATTGATAAGGAGCATATACGAATTGGTATGTTCCAGGTCCCCAACCAAAAAATGGTCTTTCTTTAAATAATCTTAATGCAGAACTCCACCTATTGATACGTTCAAGATTTGAGGCATCTGTGGAAATATTTGTTATAGATTGAACGTGCTCTAGAAGATTGCTTGATGAATCTTGTTCGTTACGTTCCATTATATCTATAATTTGGTGACGGAATGTAAAAATTAATCCTACGATAATAACAGCAGTCGTTAATAAGTATTTAAATTTTATTCTTAATAAGATACATATTAATACTCCAATAACAGCTATTATGCTTAGCCATGCAGCTCTACAAGATGACAAAATCATTGCCATTACCAAAATCAGGAAACTTATTATGATTAATATTTTTCTTGATTTTTTCAAATTAGGGAAGAAAAGGTATGTGGCGCATAGTGTTAGGTATATTGCAATTGCAGCACCGTATGCTGTGTGGTCATTATAGAATGGGGTCATGACCCAGTGTGCAGTATTTCCAGTGAAACCGTTAATTGCATGATTTATAGTTGTATATATAATTACAATAATAAGTCCGCCAATATATAACCAAACAAATTTGTTTATATTTTTAGCGTCTTTGAATAAGAGTGCACATAAAAAGTAAGAAGGAATGACAAACCAAAGCCTGCATAACAAATACTTTATTGAGACTATTGGTAGTTCGCTGGTTATTGTTGTAATTAATATCCAGAATAAGGTTAAATATATAACTATGCTTATAGGATGTAGTGCTATTTTTAAATCAAATTTCTTTTCATATAATAATTTGGCAATGAATAAGAAGAGTACGCCAAATAAAAGAGGTTCAACTGGTAATGAGAGTGCCAAACCTATGTCCAAACTCTCAATATTTATTGAAAGAGGTGTTAGGAATGCTATTAAAAATAGTACTTTGTCGAGTGAAAATACATAAAGAAGTAGTATCCCTATTAATATAGGTAGGGCAAACATTATATATGTATCTTTTTTCAAGACCAGAAAAAGCCCTAAAGCGACGAATAATGTCGCAATGAGATACAGACTTGCTATTTTAATTTTCTGTGACAAAGTAATAATCTATTTATTTGTTAATATCTTTTCTATCAAATATATATACAACGAATACAGACAAAACCAAAGCACTGATTCCGCATAAAGCTACGATAACCCATCTTACAGGATAACTTTTCTTGTCAGCAACAAATGGCTCTGAGATAACATTAGAGAATGTCATATCAGATTCATAGAAACGTAACTCAAGTTCATATTCTAGTTTAACATCTGAGTAATTGGCACTTTCATTGGTGATAAGCTCAACAAGATTAATGACTTCAGGCATAAATGTTTTAGTATCATCATTATTGTTGTTGAAGTAACTTATTGAATTTTCTCCAGATAAATATGAATAGTTTAGTATGTTATGTTCTGATGTTATTTGGGCGAGTTCTTTTTTAAGAGAGTCAATAAATGCAGCTTTTCCATCAAGTTGGTCTTTAAACATATTAACAGCTTCTAATCTCTTTATTTTATGAAGCTTACCTACTTTTTGGTCGTAGAGACGAATAATATCATAGACCATATCGCAGGCAATTTGAGGGTCTTTGTCGAGAACCTTAATCTTTACAGCATCGTATGGCGTTTTAGAAATACTTACATTGTCACGATATTCTCCTATTAAAGCTGTCTTCCAATACTTGTAGCTTTTATCAATTTCATAATGTTTCATAAGATCAAAGTTATTAACTACAGAATCCATGATGTCTTGAGATTCCATAATTTGCAACATTTGTTCTGTAAAAGTTTCATCAGAGTATGCTGATACATTACTTGGGTAAAGAATAGCTTCTGATTTGTACATCGGAGTAATAAAACTTGGACCTGAAAAAACGGCTCCTAGTGCAGCAGCTAATACTGTTATGGCAGCGATATGCCATTTCCATCTGAAAATCACTCTAAATAGTGAAACATTGTTGAAATACTTATCCATTTTTATTATTTTTTTGTTCTGAATAATTTTCTATAAAAATTAGTAGAAGTACAAGAAGCATAAATGTTGAAATCATTGTCACAGATACAATTATCCATCTAATAGGATAGGATGGTTTTTCTGTTATATATGCTGTTGTGACAACAAATTTATGCGGGACGTTATGTGTTGCATCGATTCTTGCCTCTTCTAGTTTTGATTTAATATCCGTTATATGCTGATTGTTTTGTTCTATTCTGATATTGAGATTATTATTGATATTTTTGTAATTGTTTATGAATTCGATTTTCTTTTCTATGTTTTCAATACTTTTTTCATTACCTCTTGCTATCTCTATTGCCAACTGCTCGCTCAGTGCAGTAATCTGTATGTCGTAGTCGTATATTCCTATTGCGTGTAGTTTTTTTAATGAATCTTCCAGTAAGGTTCTTTCTTTTATTGCTTTATCATATTCATTTTCAACTATTTCTAATGCTTTATTGGCATATTCTTTCTGAAGAGAATTTATTGTTATGTCAAATAGTTCTGATATTTCATTTGCAATATTTGCGGCATATACAGGATCAGAATCCAAAACCATAATCATTACAGCATTGTGTTCTGTTCTACGGAATTTTATCTTAGAATCGAATTCTTTGTATAGATTTGTTAATTTGTACTTATGATCTTGATTGATACCATAATGTTCCATTAGGTTATATTTCTCAATAATTTTATCTTTAATGATATTTGACTTAAGAATTTGTAACATCTGGTCAGTTTGATCTTCGTCACCAATTTCCAGTGGGTCAACGAAAACAAGTTTGTTGGTATTAAATAAAGATTTTGAGATAGAATAAGTAGATGTAGGATACATAACCACCTTAGATTTATACAATGGTGTTATGAAGTGTTTTGAAGAAAATATTACGGCACAGATGCCTGATAATAAAATAATTATGATAACACTATATTTATATCTTACTAATAATCTAAAAATATTTTTTGAGTCCATTAATAAACCCTCACGTATTTATTCTGCACAAAATTAAAAGTTTTCAAAGATAAGAAATAAATCAAAGCAAAGATAATTTTTTTTAAATTTTATTACTTTTTAATATGTTGTACAGAAGAGCTAATTAATGATTTTAGTTCTTTGAAATCTAACATTTTAGTAATGAATGCGATAACAATGCCGGCAACAATGGATAATATAAATGAGTAGAACCAGTTTATTGAAGAACTCTTTATGAAAATTGTTGAAACAGTTATTAAAACCAAGAATGATAATAGACTTAGCCAAAAAGATATACCTAATCTGAGGTTGAAAACTCTTTTAGCGATGATAAATTGTATCAGACATGTGGCAAATTGGACTATTAAGCTTGTTAATGCAGCACCTTGAGCTTTGAATATTGGTATAAATATAAAATTTAAAGTAAGATTAATCACGACTCCTATAGCCGCTACAATATTTAATTGTTTCAAGCTGCCGTTAGCGGTAAGCAGTGTGCCGAAAATATATGTTACAGAAATAGATACAAAACTGCCCATCAATATTTGCAGTATTTTAGATGATTCATGTATTCTCATGTTATAGACTTCTATACTTTCATTTTCTTGAATGTGATATAGAAGCTCCATTAAGTTGTGGCTATAGAATATGCAAACGACAGCGATTATGCATGTCATGCTGAGCATTAGGCTAAATGATTGTTTGACAAGAGTTTGCAGATCTTCGCCTTTTTTTATGACAGCAGCGAATAAAGGTAAAAGAATCACAGAGAAAAGGTAAGAAATGTTATTTCCCGCATCAAAAAGCCGGTAAGCGCGAGCGTAAATGCCAGCTTGCGCTGCAGATATATCTTTTGGTAGTATTCTTTCTATTAAAACAGGCTCTAATCTGTTATAGAAACTCATTAATAACACCAGTAATGCGTACGGCAAACTTTTCTTAATAATCATTAAAATAAAAGGTAAATTAAACCTTATAACGAGTTTTCCACTATGTTTTAAAACTATGATAATTGCTATTATCAGTGTTATAATGTATGAAAACGTTTGTGAATATACGAACCAATAGATGTTGAAATTACTTTGTGGAAATAATCCTGACCATAGTAAGAAACTGCATATCAATATCATAAGTACTCTGTCGAGTACAGATAAGATGCTATCGGTTTTAAATAATAGCAAGGCTGATATGTTAGATCTGACGTATAAGATAAAAGAGAGTAAAACTTGGTTAAGTCCAACTACAGCTAATAGTTTTAGTTGTTCTTGATTATACCCTATAATTATACCTATTGCAAAGATGACCAGGAAATATACAACACTCAATATTATTTTTGCCTGGCTAATTCCTACCAGATGCTTTGATAATAATTGGTTGTTCTGTGCAATATTTTTACTGTTAAAATTTGTTAAACCAATGTCTAGAATGATATAAAAAAGATATGAGAAGTTAAAAATAGCCAAATAAGTCCCATAATTAGCATCGCCAACGAGATTCTGTACAGTTCTATCTACACCTAAAATCCAGAAAGGTTTTACTAATAGGTTGATAAACAACAGGAAAATAATATTCTTTAAGAATCGGCTATTCATTAAATTTTATATTATTAACACATAAAACAAAATGTAAAAATACAATTTTTTTCCATATTTTTCTTGTTTATGAATAAAAACTTTTTTAAATTTGTTCTGTACAATAAAACGGAAAAAAATACGATAGATTAATATATGTCCGTTAATAAATAATTACTACTGATGCGATAAAATTCGCCAAGTAGTAGTTAAATTATTAAATATAAATTAATTACAAGCGTTCTTTGATTTTTTGATTTGAAATTGTTGATGGTAACTTTGCAGTCAAAACCTCAA